>JBGUEF010000591.1:0-1941 GCA_041821485.1 Deltaproteobacteria bacterium | reverse complement strand
CCTCGAACGCCGCATCGGTGCCGTAAGCCTTCACGAGCGGGGTCAGAAGATCGACCTGGCCCCGGTGGTACGCCTCGGACTCGTCGTCCTTGCCCTGGATCGCCGCGAGGCGATCGCCGTGGCTAGAAAGCTTCATGACAAGGGCGCGAATACCCTCGACCCTTGCCTTCATCGCCAGCAGGTCACGCCGAATGTTGGGGTGCTCGATGATCGGAACCCGCGGCGCGTTGGCGTCCTTGAACTGCTTGATGCTCGCACCCTGCTTGCGCTCGCGCGCGTACTCGAGCGCGCTGAGGTACGCCGCGGAAGCGACTGACAAGCCCTGAATGCCGACGCCGATGCGGGCGGCGTTCATCATGTGGAACATCTGGCGGATGCCCTGATGCTCGATACCACCGACGACCTCGCCGACGCTGCTGTCCTCGTCGCCGAACTGCACCACGCAGGTGGCCGAGGCGTTGATGCCCATCTTGCGCTCGATCGAGGGAACGGTTACATCGTTGGGCTCGCCGAGCGAGCCGTCCTCGTTAATCCGCACCCGGGGGACCAGGAAGAGCGAGAGACCCTTGGTGCCGGGCTCGGCGCCTTCGATACGGGCGAGGACTAGATGCACCACGTTGGTCCCGAGGTCGTTGTCGCCGGCGCTGATGAAGATCTTGGTGCCGCGGATGTTGTAGGTGCCGTCGTCATTGCGCGTCGCGGTGGTCGACGCGGCGCCGACGTCGGAGCCGGCCTGCGGCTCTGTGAGACACATCGTGCCAGTCCATTCGCCGCTCATCATCTTGGGCACGTACTTCTGTTTTTGGTCCTCGGTAGCGCAATCCATGATCAGCTCCGCCGCCGTCAACGTGAGGCCGGTGTACAGCGCGAAAGCGGTGTTGGCGCCGCAGAGCATCTCCTCGACGAAGGAACCGAGCATGCCTGGGGCGTCCTGGCCGCCCCAGCGCGACGGCGAGGCGATCGTGCGCCAGCCAGCCTCCCAGATCTTGTCCCAAGCCTCTTTGAAGCCATCGGGTGTAATGACGCGGCCGTCCTCGAGTCGACAGCCCTGCGCGTCACCGGTGCCGTTGAGCGGGCCGGTAACCTCACAGACGAAGCGATAGACCTCGTCAAGCACCATATTGCATTCGTCCGAGCTCCACTCGGCGTAGGGCTCCTTGCCAAGGACGGCGGGCAGATCGAACTGCTCGAAGAATAAGAACCGAAAGTCTCGTAGATCCGCACGATAGCGGTTGATTGCCTGCGCCAAGTCAGCCTCCCATGTTCGAGTCGGTCACCCTCGGGCTCCAGCATGATTACGCGAGAAGGCCCTGATGGATGCCAGCTGTAAGAAAGCTGGGGGCAGGCGTGCTTTCCGTCAAGTCGGCGATAGGCCTACTCGGCCGTCCGGGCTTTCACAAAGTCGCCAATTCGCTGGATCGCCTGCCGCCCTTCCTCGAGCATCGGGGCGAAGACGTGCCATGCGTGAATCATGTCGGGCCAGACCTCGAGCTTGACCTCAACGCCTGCCGATCGGGCGGCCTCCGCACAGCGAAGGTTGTCATCTAGTAGGGTTTCTGCGGCTCCAACCTGAATCAGCAGAGGTGGAAGGCCGGTCATGTCGGCGTGAACGGGTGACACTAAAGGGTTACGGTGGTCAGCCACTGGCGCGAACCTTTTCGCCATCGAGCGAATGCCGATCCGCGTCACGAAGTCGTAGTGCCTGTTGAATTGCATGGACGTGCTGCGAGGGTCCAGATCGAGCCATCCAGAGATCAGAACCCCACCCGCCGGAAGCGGAAGCCTTTCATCGCGCAGCGAGACCAGGGTTGAAAGAGTCAGGCCTGCCCCAGCGGACTCTCCGCCCATGACGATGTGATCGGGGTGAATCCCCTGCTCCTCGATCAACCACAGATAGACCCGATGCGAGTTGATCGAACCGGTCGAATATCCCCCTCCATG
>JBGUEF010000590.1:0-1945 GCA_041821485.1 Deltaproteobacteria bacterium | reverse complement strand
GCCGGAGGTTGGGGTCGAATCCCTAAAGGCAAGGTGCTCTCCGTAGGTCGTAGCGACCCGCGAGTGCCCGCGATTCGGCATCGCCTCGCCGTGACCGAAGACTTGCCGACACAACTGGACAACGGAGACAAGCTCTACGACGCCGACCTAGAAAAGGCCGTGCACCACTTTCAGAAGCGACACCGCCTGCCCCCCGAGGACCTGGGCACGAAAACGATCGTCGCAATGAACGTGCCCGTCAAGCAACGCATCGACCAGATACGCGTCAACTTGGAGCGAGCGCGCTGGATCACGCAGCTAGTGGAGCCCACGCAAGTCGTGGTCAACATCGCCGCATTCGAGATCTATTTCCTCAAGGATGGCAAACGCGTCTGGCAAAACGAAGCGCAGGTCGGCAAGACCTACACGCAGACGCCGTTGTTCGTCGACGAGATCGACTACCTCGTGCTGAACCCGACCTGGACCGTTCCGCCAGGCGTGCTGGAGGACTCCGTGCTGCCGGCTGCAAAGAAGGATCCGCGGTACATCGAGCAGCGCGGCCTTCGTGTGTTCGACAGCAGCGGCAAGGAAGTACCAGCAAGGTCCGTGAACTGGAAACGCTATACCGCGTCGACCCTGCCCTACACCCTTCGGCAAGACCCCGGGCCAAACAACCCGCTCGGCACCGTGAAGTTCATCTTCCCGAACAGTCACAGTGTGTACCTCCACGACACGCCCAATCAGCTCGGCTACGACCGCCGCCTCCGGGCAATGAGCTGGGGATGCATCCATGTGCAGGACCCGCTCGAGCTCGCGGCATGGATAATCGACGACCCCAAGACCTGGAGCCTAGAAGCGATCGAGGCGCAGGTGAACAGCAAGAAGACCAAGACGATCCATTTCGACCCACCCATGCGCGTGTCGCTCTACTATTGGACGGTGGACGTGGGCGAGGACGGCGCGCTGCAGTTCCTTCCAGACACCTACCAACGCGACCGCCGCGTGCTGCGTGCGCTCAACGGAGCCGTCAAGATCCGCAAGACACACAGACGCGGCGAGGAGTAGTCGCGCCACCTATTGCATCTGAGACCGCAGCGACTGCTCGGCACGGAGCTGGTTCACGAGATGCGCCGCTTGAGCGTCCTTCTTCTTCTTCCTTCCGACCTTGAACTGCATGTTCATGCCGGCGAAGATCTGGACGGCCGGCTGCCCAACGCCACGGAGCGCCATGGCGAACTGGGGTTCGATGAATAGGTTGAAAACGACCTTCTCGGTGATAACCACCTTACCCGCGCCCAATCCGAAGGGAACGTTGTACGTAGGCTGCTCGATGTCGAAGAACCAAATTGGCGCAGAGCGCAGATAGTAGCCACTCCCGAGCTGCAGCATGAAGAACGGCTGCGCGGCGATGAACTGTGTTCTGGGCTTGTTGCTGTCGCCGCCGACCCCGATTTGGTAGTTGACCAGTCCGCCGATGAGGATGACCCCCTTCGTCCAGACCGTGAGCGCGGCGATGCCGATTTCGTGTTTCCCGTGGCCGAGAGCGTCGTTACTGGCGGTTGGCGCCGTGTAGATCGGGCCAATGCCGAACATCGCCGGAGAGTCGTCCGGGGTGACCACGAAGGTGGCGAAGATGTTCAAGTCGCCGATCCCGGTAACCTTGCTATCCCCCGATGCAATCGGATCCGGCGCAGGCACGACTTGGATAGGAAGCGAGACGCGAGGAATGAGGCGCCATACCGGCGTCACCAGGCGAAGCCAAAAGGTGTTCGCACTCTCCTCAGGGACCCCGTTGAGCTTCGGGAAATAGTAGTTGTGGAGCGATACGGCCATCATATCGGCGAGCGGGTTGTTGGCCGTGTTGACCTGATCTTGCTCGGATTGGCTAGATTCAACTTCGACGAGCTCTTCAACGGCGCGGTCCGCTACCGGCGCCGGCTCATCCGCCGCTTCCTCCGCAAGGGCC
>JBGUEF010000589.1:0-1951 GCA_041821485.1 Deltaproteobacteria bacterium | reverse complement strand
CACTGCCCTGAAGAAGAACCCGAACACCCAGACGTACACCGCACTCGGGATCGCCCTGTGGCAGCTTGACCGCGTGGACGAAGCCATTGCCAATCTGCGGGCCGCGATCAAGGCGGACCCGAAGAATACAGCTCCGTACGACCCGCTCGGCACGATCCTGGTTCAGCAAGGAAAGCTCGAGGAAGCCGCGTCTGTCTATCGTGATCTCATCCGCAACCGGCCCAGCGCCGCCGCCCACCAGGAGCTGGCCCAGGTCCTGACTCGCCTCGGGCGCACGGACGAGGCGCGCAAGGAGATGGAGATGGCGAAGGCGTTGGACCGGAGCCAGGGAGCGGCGCAGTAGGAAATCGAGCCCTGACCCGGCTATCCGTCAGCTCTGCCTCGACACGCTGGCGTGTGTGCGCCCGTGAGTACGATGTGCTCGTGCACGCCACGCCGTGTGTCCCGCTCTCTGTTCAACGCCCCCCAAGTCTGGGATAAGAACCCATGGCGGCGGCGGTCGAGAAGGAGCTCCATGAGCTCGGCAACGGGATCTACGCGTATACGCAGCTCCCAGGGTCTTGGGGTTGGAGCAATGCCGGACTGATCACCGACGGCGATCAGAGCTTGTTGGTCGACACGCTGTTCGACGAAAAGATCACCGCTGAGATGCTCGCGTCGATGCGACGCGCGACCTCCGCCGCGGATCGCATTGAGACCGTCGTCAACACGCACGGCAACGGCGACCACTGCTATGGGAACTCGCTCGTCGCCGACTCGGAAATCATCGGCACTCCTGGGTGCGTCGAAGACCTTAGAGAAGGTCCCCCAAGCCGCAACAACCTCTTGCTGCGCGCAGCAAGGTTGATCGGTGCGCTTGGTGCTGGCGGGAAGATGCTTGGCAGGGCGCTCAACACCGTTGGGATCGATCGAGTCGCGCTGCTTGCAGAGGCAGGGCCGCTCGCGCTTCCGGCGTTTAGTGATTTCGACTTCGCTGACGCCAAGCTCACGCTCCCCAATCGCACCTTCCAAGGCGAGCTCGAGCTTCGGGTTGGGGACAAGAAGGTCTTTCTCATCGAGGTGGGCCCGGCGCACACGCGAGGTGACGCGGTCGTCTGGGTGCCGGGCGATAAGACCCTTTTCACGGGCGATATCCTGTTCAAGAATGCGCATCCCATCATTTGGCAGGGTCCGGTTTCCAATTGGATCGCAGCGCTTCGTCGCCTGCTCGACATGGACATCGAGACCGTCGTGCCCGGTCACGGTCCCTTGACCGACAAATCCGGCCTCGCAGAGATGCTGCACTACCTCGAGGTGCTGACGGGGGAAGCGCGGCGCCGATACGACGCGGGCATGAGCGTCGAAGACGCGGTCCGCGACATCACGCTCAGCGAGTTCAAAGGCTGGCTCGATGCCGAGCGCGTCTACGTGAACGTGCATACGCTCTACCGCGACTTCGCCGGAGACCGGGAGCCGGGGGACATTCTGGCCATGTTCGCGGGGATGGCGAGGCTCCAGAAGGCCGGACGGTAATCGGCGGCGGCTTGGTTGAGTCCGCGGTCCCATTGCGAACCTGGTTTGGTTTGATTGCGCTGCCTGCCCGCTGCGAACGTGGTTTGGTTTGATTACACCGCCGGCCCACCCCCACCCGTAGTCCTCCCTGCCGCGGCAGTCGCTTCGCTCTGCCTTGGCGGCGCTTTGCGCCGGGCTTCGCCTTCGGCTCGCGCTGCCGCCTGCTGGATGAACAGGGGGGGTCGGCTGCCTAGGTCAGCTCGAAGTCCTTACAGAACAGCAGCGCCGCGCGGGGATCGTCGTAGCGCGACTTCCGATGCCGGTGCGTTGGGAAGCCGTGCGCGCACCCCGCTGCAGGATCGAACAACACGCAGTCTTCGCAGTTCCACTTGAGCCGGAAGCGCTCGCGCTGCTCGCGAAAGCGTTCGTCCTGCTCAACCTTCATTCGAAGGTTCGATCT
>JBGUEF010000588.1:0-1951 GCA_041821485.1 Deltaproteobacteria bacterium | reverse complement strand
CAGGGCCTCCTGATTGGCAGCAACCGAAGCCCCGGTGGGAACCTGAAAAACCAGCAATTGCATGAACAGTCGGCGATCCATGAGCTGCGGCTCCCCGTCCTTGGGAGCGCCCCGCTCGCGCGTATCGATCGTTGGTGAACCGGCTGGCGCGCCGCCGTGTTGTCCGTCCGAGTGACCCATAGGGAGACTCATAGCGCTTTTGCCGCCCCTCTGCACAGTGTAGGCTCCGCACACTCCGATGATGCGCGCGTTCAAGATCCTGGCGGCAATCCTCATCCTGGGGCTCGTGGCCCTCGTTGCAGTGGGCTACTCGCTGAACGACCCGCGCCCCGAAGGCCAGCCCGGGCCCGAGGCCGATGCGCTCGCGCATTCGATGGAGGCCGCGGTTCGAAAGGACGCCTGGGACCGGACGGGCGCCGTTCGCTGGTCGTTCTTCGAGCGGCACCATTACGTTTGGGACCGGGATCACGACTTGGTTGAACTTAAATGGGGCGACTCGCGCGCCCTCTTCCGCACCGCAGATCAAACCGGCCGCGCCTGGAGCGGTGGCGTCGAGCAAACGGGAGCCGACGCCGAGGAAGCGCTGCGCGCAGCGTACGCGTACTGGATCAACGACTCCTTCTGGCTCAACCCTGTCGTGAAGTTCTTCGACCCCGGCGTCGAACGTTCGCTCGTGAAGTTGGATGACGGCCGTGACGCGCTCCTGATCAGCTACACTTCCGGCGGGGTGACTCCCGGCGACGCGTATCTTTGGATTCCGGGTCCCGATGGAATGCCCGCTAGCTGGCGCATGTGGGTCCAGATCATCCCCATCGGCGGCATTGAAACCACGTGGGACGGGTGGATCGAGCTAAACACGGGCGCGAAGGTCTCGACTCAGCATGAAGGTTGGGGCCGCATGATGACCTTCATTAGCAACGTCGAGGGCGCGGAGAATCTGGGCGCGCTCGGCGTCGAGCCTGGATTGTTCGATCCGTTGTTTCAAGAGTGAGCGCGCCGGGTCACGCTGAACACGCCGACCACGACGAGGAACGCGCCGAGGATGCTGATCGCGTTGGGGTACTCACCGAAGAGAAGGACGCCCCAGGTATAGGCGAGAATGATCTGGAGGTACGTGACCGACGACGCGCGGCCTGCGGTTTCGAGCTTGAAGCCCTGGGTGATCTGGATTTGGCCGAGCTGCGCGGCGACTCCGATGCCCAGTAAAAGCAGCCACTCGAAACCTTGCGGGAGGACCAGACCTTCGACTGCCAAGATCGGCAAAGTCGCGGGGCCGGTGACCAGCGGGAAATAGAAGACGACCACCATGTGGTGCTCGGTGGAACCGAGACGACGAATGACGACGTAGGCAATCGCCGAGAAGATCGCACCGACCACGCCGATTGCGACCGCGACCTGGTCGAGCGGTGTGCCTCTAGCAAAGAGGAAGGTGGGCTGCGCAACGAGAACGACCCCAACCATGCTGCATACCGTCGCGATCACGTCGACCATGCGCAGCTGCTCCTTGAGCGCAAACACCGCGATCAGTGCGGCGAGCATCGGGTTGCAAAACTGAATGACCGTCGCGTCGGCAAGCGGGAGATGCGCGATCGCGTAGAAGTAGCAACTGAGCCCCATGAAGCCGGCAAACCCGCGCATCAGGAGGAGCTTCTTGTTGTTGCCCCAGGGGTAAATGCCAATGCGCTTGATCACCCACCAGCTCATGATGAGGGTGACGACCACGCGGGCGAGCACGAGCTCCATCGTCGGCAGCCGCTCGCCCGCAAGCTTCGCAAATACGCTCATCACGCTGAAGAAAAGGGTCCCCACCAACATGTGGCGAATCCCGGGCGTGAGGCGATGCCAAGGTGCGAAGAGGGCCGGCACCCCGCGCGTTCTGTCTGCAAATGCGCAGGGTGCAACCTGGTGATAGGAGAATTGCATGAGAACGCTGACGAGAAGCTTCGCGCAG
>JBGUEF010000587.1:0-1952 GCA_041821485.1 Deltaproteobacteria bacterium | reverse complement strand
GCATGGTGCCGCTCGGACAGGTGTTCAACAAGCTTGCTCGCATCGTACGCCAGGCTGCGCGGGAGCATGACAAGGAAGTGCGACTCGTCGTCACCGGCGCGAACACGGAGGTCGACAAGCTCATCGTGGAGGAGCTGACAGATCCGCTGATGCACCTGGTCAGAAATGCAATTGACCACGGCATCGAGTCTGCCGACGCGCGGGCCCGAGTCGCCAAGCCGCCCGAGGGCACCCTCGCGCTCAACGCCTATCACAAGGGCAGCAACGTCGTCATCGAGGTTGAAGACGATGGTGGCGGCATGAACGCCCACAAGTTGCGAGAATCCGCGGTTGCTCGCGGTCTCTTGAGCCCAGACATCAGCCATGAGCTGACGCGTCAGGAGATGCTCAACTTGGTGTTTCTCCCCGGGCTGAGCACCAGCTCCGAGATCACGGATTTGTCGGGCCGGGGCGTCGGCATGGACGTCGTCAAAACCAACATCCTTCGGATGGGCGGGATGATCTCGATCGCGAGCGAGAACGGTATCGGAACGAAGATCACGGTCACGCTCCCGATCACTCTTGCAATCATTCGTGCACTCATCGTCACGGTCGCGTCACGGACCTTTGCGTTGCCGATCACGGCGGTTCGCGAAGCGATTCCCTATGTGCCTGAAGATGTGCGCACCATTCAAGGCCGCGAAGTCATCACCCTGCGCGGAGAGACGCTCGCGATTTGCGATCTCGCTCGCTTGTTCGGCTTCCGCGAATCCAGCCGGGGGGAGGGCCGGTTCGTGGTCGTCGGTTCGATGGGGAACCGAGAGCTCGGATTTGTCGTCGACGGGCTCGTCGGTCAGGAAGACGTGATCATCAAGGCACTCGGGAAGAGCTTGTCTTCGGTTCGCGGCTTTGCTGGCGCGACCGATCTGGGCGATCAGAAAGTCGCGCTGGTGCTCGATGCACCGGCGCTCTTCACGGAGCATTTCGACGGGGCCGACGCGCTCCGAGCCCTGGAGGCTCGGGTATGAGCCCGAACCCGCAAAAAGCGACGCTGGTGCCCCACGTGGATAGCGCGACTGGGGCCATCGCAGTGCTGGCGGTGATGGCGGGCAATGAGGCGTATGGGTTCCCGCTGTCGGCCGTGCGCGAGATTCTAGTGCCGCCTCCGCTGACGGAGGTTCCGCGGGCACCTGAGCACTTCCTAGGTGTCATCGCGGTGAGAGGCCAAATCATCACCCTGATCGACCTGCCCAAGATGTTGCATCTCGAGGTGCAGCAACCGCAGCCGTACGGGCGGGTCTTGTTGGTCGACAACGGCTTAGAGCTCATCGGGGTTGCCGTGGACCGTGTCATTCAGGTGTATCGAATGGAGCCTGACCAGATCGAGTACGCGAGCGCAATGGGCGCCGAGCTGTCGGAGTACGTCGTCGGAGTCGGTCGCGTTCCTTCGGATTCGTCGACCGGCGCAGAGGACATGTTGATCTTGATCGATCCCGTGTCGCTGTTGGGGGAATGAAGTGAGCGGAGGCCGGGCATACAGCGCGACACTTGCGAAAGACCTGATTCGCGTCGAGGTTGGCACGATCCTGTACGCGCTCGACGTCGCGCGCATTCGTGAAATCGTCAATCCGCTGCCGGTCATCGAGCTTCCACGGGAGCGTCCTTTTGTCCTCGGAGTGGCGGACTACCGCGAGCAGGTCGTGGCGATTGTCGACCTGCGCCGCCTTTTTGGCTTACCCGCACAGGAGACGAGTCGACGAACCAAGTGGATTGTCCTCGAAACCCGCGGAATGTTGGTCGGGGTCGTGGTCGATGCAGTGCTCGATGTCTTTTCGTCCGCCGAGAACCCGCAGCGCGACGTCCCGGTGTTGGACGAGCGTCATCGGGGGCGGGGCATCACCTCGGCGTACCTTCACGATGAACGGCTAGTGTTCCTGCTCGATGCAGACAGGCTCGTCGAACCCGCGATGGAG
>JBGUEF010000586.1:0-1959 GCA_041821485.1 Deltaproteobacteria bacterium | reverse complement strand
GTTTTGCGGTTGCAGCGCGCACGGCTGATTGCGTGCCGGTCTTGATCGCGCACCCGTCGAGCGGCGACGTTGGCGCCGTGCATGCTGGGTGGCGCGGCGCCGTCGCCGGTATCGTCTCGCAAGCCGTGCAAACGCTGTCGCACGATCCGTCCGATCTGGTGGTCGCGATCGGTCCCCACATTCGCGTCGACGCGTTCGAGATCGGCGAAGAAGTCGCTCGCGAAATGGAGAGTGCTGCCAATGGTCGTTCTGTTGTCCGACGCGATGCCGAAAAGCCTCATGGCGACCTCGCGGCACTGATCCGACTTCAACTTCGAGACGCTGGGGTACCGGGCGACGCGATCGATGATGTGGGTGGGTGCACACACAGCGATGCCGCGCACTTCTTTTCGCACCGGCGCGAGCACGGGAACACCGGGCGGCACCTCTCCGCGATCGTCGCGAGAGCGCCCCGCTGAGAGCTGCGGGGATGCACCCACGGGTCGCTCCGGTTTCCCCTTCATGCTAGCCACCGTCGGTGGTCGAGTTCGCCAAAACCAAAGCGGGAGTCGATGCCCACGAGAAGAAAACCCTCGGCGAAGGGCTCTTCCGCAAGTGCGACGCGTGCGGCGATGCGGTGAAGAAGGACGACTTCGAGCGCAACCTCGACGTGTGTCCCGCCTGCGGTTTCCACTTCCATTTGTCGGCGGAGCAGTGGATCGACCTCCTCGCCGACGAGGGGACCTGGACGGCGCTCGACACCGAGCTGAGCGCCGGGGATCCGCTCGAGTTCATCGATTCAAAGGCCTATCCCGACCGCGTCGAGGCGGCTCGCAAATCGACAGGCGTGAACGATGCGATTCTTGCGGGCACGGCCCGCATCGATGGCCGCCCCGTGCAGCTTGGGGTGTTCGTCTTTCGCTTCATGGGCGGCTCGATGGGCTCCGTCGTCGGTGAGCTCATCACGCGGATGATGGAGCGGGGCGCCGAGCACAAGCAGCCTGTGGTGCTGTTGTCGTGCTCGGGCGGCGCCCGCATGCAAGAAGGCTCGCTGTCGTTGATGCAGATGGCGAAGACGGTCGCCGCACGCGGGAAGCTGCGCGCGGCTGGTGCACCGTTCATCAGCGTGTTGCTCCATCCGACGACCGGTGGGGTGGCGGCGAGCTTTGCGCTCCAGGGCGACGTCAACATCGCGGAGCCTGGTGCGTTGATTGGCTTTGCGGGGCCACGGGTCATCGAGGACACCATTAGGCAGAAGCTTCCGGCTGGCTTTCAGCGAGCCGAGTTTCTTCTCGAGCACGGCATGATCGACATGATCTCCACCCGTCAAGACATGCGAGCCAATGTCGCTCGCCTGATCGAGTATCTGTCCGGGTGATGCGATACACCGAAGCGCTTCGCTGGCTCTACGGCCTGGAGTCGCGCGGCATCAAGCTCGGGCTCGATCGGATTGCCGCGGCGGCCGAAGTTCGCGGACACCCGGAACACGGGTTGCGCTTCGTCCACGTCGCGGGGACGAACGGGAAGGGCAGCGTTGCAACGATGGTCGAGTCCGTGCTGCGGGCGGCAGGCTACCGGACCGGGCAGTTCGCCTCGCCGCACTTGCAGAGATACGTCGAGCGTGTGCGCATCGCGGGTCGGCCAATTTCGGAGGGAGAAGCCGCGAAGCGCATCGAGGAGCTGCGCGCCGATACCCGTTTGCCCCCGCTTTCGTTCTTCGAATACACGACGCTCCTCGCGCTTGAAGCGTACAGGGACGCTCGCTGCGACATTGTCGTCCTCGAAGTCGGGCTTGGGGGCCGGCTCGATTCCACCAATATCGTCAACCCTGAGGCTTCGGTGATCACCAACATCAGCTTCGAGCACGAGCGTATTCTCGGCGATACGCTCGTCAAGATCGCACGCGAGAAAGCCGGCGTGCTCAAGCCCGGCGTCCCGTGCATCGTGGGCGCGCGAGGAAAGGCGGTGAGGCGTGCGATC
>JBGUEF010000585.1:0-1970 GCA_041821485.1 Deltaproteobacteria bacterium | reverse complement strand
GGACGGCGCTTCGCGACGCAAACGGTCCCGAGCTCCTCAACCGATTCTTCGACGTGTTCACGACGCAAAAGAGCGTGGCGTCCCTGCTGCTCGGTGGTATCGATGCGGTCTTGATCGGCCTGGTGGGCTTGATCGTTCTCGCCTTCTATCATCCGGCGCTGCTGGCGTTCGATCTCGTGCTGATCCTAGGCGCGGCCTTTGTCTTGATTCCGCTTGGGCGTGGCGGCACGGCGACGAGCATCGCCGAGTCCAAAGCCAAGTACGCGGTGGTTGGCTGGCTCGAGGAGATGGCGCGCCATCCCCTCTCGTTCAAGCTCGCCGGCGGCGATGACCTCGCGCGGTTTCAAGTCGAGACGCTCGCGAGATCGTACCTAGACAAGCGCGATCGACACTTCCGGATCGTCTATCGACAAGTCGTCGGCGCGCTCAGCATCGAGGTCGTGGCCAGCGTGGCGCTGCTTGCCGTCGGCGGGTTGCTGGTGATCGAGCGTCAGCTCTCGATCGGTCAGCTCGTCGCCGCGGAGCTCATCGTGACCGCCGTGGTGGCCTCCCTCGCGAAGCTCGGCGGCAAGGTCGAGACCTTCTACGACCTGGTCGCGGCGGTCGACAAGTTGGGCGAGATCCTGGATCTGCCCTTGGAACGAAGCGATGGTGAGATTCTGTCCCCGGACGGCAGTGCGGGGAGCGGACTGCTCTTGGACGACGTGGAGATCGACTCAGACTTCGCAGTCCGGCCGACCCGCGTCTCGCTTAGGGTCGACCCCGGGAAGCGACTGTCGATTGCCGGCACCGAGCGCGAGACCACTGCGCTGGTCGATTCGATCTTTGGACTGCGTGCTCCGAGAGCAGGGGTGATCGAGCTGGGAGGTCACGACGTTCGCGACCTCTCTCTGGGAGCGCTCCGTGACCGCATCGCTCTAGTGCGCGGTGCCGAGGTTTTCCCAGGCTGCATCTTGGACAATCTTCGAGCTGCCAAGTCGGGTCTGTCTGCCGAAGATGCCTGGAAAGCACTGGCGCGGGTCGGCATCGCAGAGACGGTGAAGTCCCTTCCGAAAGGCCTTCAGACCCCCCTCTCGAGAGACGGAGCACCGCTGTCTCGAACAGAGGTGGTCGCGCTGACGATCGCAAGAGCGTTGGCTGGCAAACCCTCGCTCTTGATCCTCGACCGCACCCTCGATCGAATTGACCCCCGAGCAGGCGCTCGCATCGCTGAATCCTTGTCCGAAGGTCACGCGACCGCGCTCCTGATCGTCTCGGAGGACCCCGCGATTCAGGCGCGAATGGACGAGCACATCGAGATTTCCGAACCCATTGAGCACGAAGGAGCAGCAGCATGAGCCGGACTTCGACCAAGGCCCCGAGCTGGTCGGGCTTCGAGCGTGACACACTCCCCGAAGCCCTCGGAGTTCCGGCACCACAACGCGCTGCTTTGGTGGCCAAAGTGCTGGTTGCCGTCTTTGTGCTGTTCTTCATTGCGGCGCTTCTGGCCCCGTGGACCCAAAACATCCGTGGAGGCGGGCGCGTGCTCGCCTATGCGCCGGGCCAACGTCAACAGCCCCTTGAAGCGACCATTTCCGGCCGTGTCGAGAAGTGGTTCGTCCAAGAAGGAACGCAAGTCAAGAAGGGTGATCCCATCGTGCAGTTGGCGGACAACGACGAGTCGATGCTGGACCGACTCGGCGCCGAGCGCTCGGCGATCGAACTGCGACGAATTGCACAGTCGCAGCGTGCCGAGTCGCTCAGCGCCCGGATCGAATCTGTTCGTCGCTCGCAGAGTGCGGAAACCGAATCGGCCCAGGCCAGCATCCAGATTGCACAGCAAGGTGTCGAGGCTGCTGAGCAGGACCTCGGGGCTGCGACCGCGGAGCTCGAAACCAACGAGCTCAACTTACGTCGTCAGCGAGGCTTGTTCGACGATGGCCTTGCATCTCAACGCGAGCTCGAGCTTGCCGAGCTCGCCGCGCGGCAAA
>JBGUEF010000584.1:0-1975 GCA_041821485.1 Deltaproteobacteria bacterium | reverse complement strand
GTACTGGCTCCACACGTGGATGGCCCCGAGCCCCGGAGTCTCGCGGTCGTAGTCGCGCCAGCGACGGCCGCACGCTTCGCCAATGCGCATGCCGGTCAACGCCTGCAGCGTGTTCAGGATCCTTCGGTCCGCAGGAATCCGTAGATCGGTCATCAACGCCACCGCCTCGTGGTGCCGGTACGGGATGCCTCCCTTCCCTCGCTTTTTCGGGCGTTTTCGGCTCGGGATGTGTTTCACCGGGTTGTGCTCGATCGCGCCTTCGAGGATCGCGAGCTCGAACACGCTCGAGCAAACGCCCAGGATGTTCACGATGGACCCATCGGCGTGACGCGGGGATCCATTGGCTTTCTTTTGGCGCTTGAGCTCTCGGATCATGAGCATCAGATCGCGCGCTTCAATGTCGCCGATACGCTTGCTTCCGATCAACGGGTCGACGTGGTTCTTGAACCGACCGAAGTCTCGATCGGCGTCGCGGACGCCATCGGCTTGTTGTGCTTCCAACCATCGCTCGGCCACGGTTCGAAGTGTCATGCGCGGGCTGGCGGGAGCACCGGCTGAGTCTCCGCCGTTCTCCAAGCGCCGTACCTGATGAAACTTACGGAGCGCTCGGGCTTCGTTGGAGCCGAGCCGTCGAAAGCGACCGTTCGCAGTCTTCATCCGGTACGAGGTTCCGTCCGAGTAGAAACCGCGCGGCCAGCGCTTCTTGCGTTTGCTGCTCACGTCTCTCGCTCCTCGAGCCAACGCAACACGTCCGGCTCGCGAAACCGAAGCTTACGGCCGGCCCGCACGTGCGGGCAACCGTGAAGCGCCCAGTTTCGGATCGTCCGTGCGTGAACACGGATGCGCTTGCCAACCTCTTCAGCGCTCATCAACTCCGCAACGGGCGTTCTTTGATCGCCCAATGCATCCGCCAGGGCATCACGAATGATCTCCCGTAGGTCGGACTTCGTCGTGACGATGAGATCGAGGGGGTCGCTCATCTCTTGGGGTCCAGGTCGCGGTCAGGGTCCATCATCCTGTCGATTTGTTCTGGGGTGAGCCCGGGCGGGCGTGTGCGCGGGGGCGGATATCGCTTGCCCTGGCCCAGGACGCTGACGGCTCTTCCCGGTGTGGCCTCGGGCGCCTTGGACGCCTTGGGTTCCACGGCCGCGGCGGTCTGGCAGTGCTTTCGACAATAGCGAAGAAAGGACCGATACGAACCCGGGAATGGCACCGACCTCTCAAAGTAGACTTGCCAGACGTGCCGCACTGAGAAGCCCGCCTTCAACCAGGCGTTGATTTCCTCGAGTCGCTCTAGGAAGTAGGGATACGGCGTTTTCTCGGCAGCCTTGCGCCGCAGCCCGGCCAAATTAGATCTCTCCTCGTCGTCCATCACTCTTGTTATCGGTTTTGCCCCCCGAAATGTTGTCCGGGCGGCGCACTTTTTCTTCACGGGATAGAACCTACCAGGAATTCCGTCGGTCCCAGACGCGGTGGCACGCGTTGGCGCGCCTTGTCGCACGCTGTCGTTTGGCTTGGCCCTGTCTGTCGATCGCCGACCAAGCTCGGCGAACTTCGGCGAGCTCTGCCCAATGCTGTCGAAGCAGGACGCGGTTGGACAATCTTGGTCAGCATTCGCCAGCCTGTAAACGGAAGTGACAGAGTTGGTAAAGCGTTGGACACTCGATGCCACGTTTGGGTCAAGCTCTGTTCGGGCAAGGCATAGTTTTGGCAGACACCAAAACTGCACGTCCTTCGTCTCGGTACTTCGTCCGAGCTCAGGCGTGATGACACGCTCAACGCCTGCGGCTTATTCGCGCGTTACAAAAAACCATTTCTTGCTCGACAATCTGCTCGCGCTCTCTATGCTTTTTCGAAAGTGGGACGGCCCAAACAGTTCGAGCATCGGATCACCGTTCGTCTGAGTGACGAGCACGTCGAGCACTTATACGGGCTCTCGCGCGACAGTGCGCTGGATCGGAATGAGGTCGTCCGG
>JBGUEF010000583.1:0-1975 GCA_041821485.1 Deltaproteobacteria bacterium | reverse complement strand
AGATCGAACAACCCGGCGATCGTGTCAAACGCACAGACCATTTCGTAGCGTGCTTCCTGCTGGAAATCTCCGCCGTCGGCGATGCATTCCGCGGCAAGCCCGCTCGGGTCGACGGGAGCGTTCGTAGAAGCCTCCGGCGAGTACCAAATCGGCGATGTCCAGGCGCGCTCCTGAATCGTGGGCTCGACCCGCGGAAGGCAGCACGGCTCGCCGACATTGGCTTCGTCCTTGCAGTCGATCGCCGCGCACTGGGCTAGGTTCAAGCCGTTTGTCGGGTCGCAGCACTCTTCGTCGATCGGGCGATCCCCGCTGCAGTCGTAGCCTTCCTCGACACATTGAATGGTCGTCCAGCGGCAGCTCGGATTCTCGATGATGCGGGCGTAGTAGTAGGCGCGCTGTGACGGTTCGAAGTCCGTGTCTTCCCAGACTTCGCAGAGATCGGTAAAACCGCCGCCCTGCGGCTCGCAGGTGCTGAGGTCGACGGACGCCCCGTTGTTCGGGTTGCCGGCTACCTCGTGAACCTCCACCTGGTACTCGCCATCCTCGAGCCAGCCCTTGATGATTTGGATGCGCTGAAGAGGCGCCCCCTGCGCGTCCTGCCTGGCAGACACGATGAACTTCGGAGTGGCGCCCGCTGGTGCCTCGAACATGTCGCCGCCCATGGGGACGCCCTGCTCGTACGCAAGCTCGACGAAGTTGGGATCATCGCAGAGATCGTCGGGGAGCTCCCAGCCGCCAAAGAAGCGAGGCAGGATCCGGGTGCCGCTGGTTGCGAACGTTTCCCTGCGTTGCATGGCCTCGAAGAGTGCGTCCCGGGAGTTCTCCTCCGCCCATACACCTGCGAGCCCTCCTGGGCTCAGGTAGTTGATGTCGGGGAAGGCTTCGGGGAAGACGTCCCGGTTCGACAGGCCCGCACCACCATGGCCCTTGAACTGAGCTTCTTCGTCGAGGCCAGGGGCTGCGATGTGAGTATCGGTGGCCGAGATCATTCCGTGTTTGAAGGGGTTGGCCCCTAGGGTCTCCTCGAACTTCATGCCCTCCCCAAATGCAGAGCGAACGAAGTCACTGGGCTTGGGCGGGATGAAGATCTCTTGGTTTGCACCCGCGAGGTTATCGAACGGAAGGACCTCGAAGCCGCAGAGCTCGTCGGGGATCGGCGTATCCGGCAGGCATTCGGATGAGCCTTTGTGCTGGTACACCTCGATGATCGGCTCCATCGCGTTGCGGGCAGCGACGTACTCCTGGTTGAATGGCTCGCCGTTACAGCGCTGGTCCTGAAAAAACGTGCCGGCGGCGAGGTTCGAGTTGTGGGGAATCGAAAAGGCTTCGCAACCGGTTCCCGCGTTCATGCAGTGGGTGTACAGCGCATCCCAAAGTTGTTCGACGTAGGGCGCGTCGAAGTAGCCGATCGCTGCTGCCGGAACGTTTTCGTCCCTGAAGATGATATTTCGGTGGAGGTTCATGGACCCGGGGTTCGCGCTCCACTCGTAGCCGACGAACGAGGTAAACTCGCAGGCCTCGGTGCGGTCATAGGCCGCTTCCGCTGAATCCTGAACCGAGCCCCAGACGTCCATCCCCGCTTCGATGCAAGCCTGACCGCCGTCACCGCATAGCGCGGGATACGAAGCGCTCTGAGGCGGATTGCTCAAGCTGGCATTGAGGCGGAAAAACGCGCGATCCGGGTCATCGCGGAATAGGACGCACTCCGGATGATCATACGGTTCGGAGCTCGGGTCTGTGCAGACCGACACCGTGCCCAGGAACTCTGCGTGGTCGCTGAGCATGACGAAGTCGATTGGGCGAGCGAGCTGAGCGGTACGGCTCGGGTTGCCGTCGGCGTCGTAGGGCTGGAGCCCAATCTCGGTACCGTCGCGCGCGAAGGCATAGGCCTCGTCCGGCCCGGGACGGGTGCCGTTGAGGTTCGCGTCTAGTGAGAGGTTCGTGTGAACGTGGGTGTCACCGAAGAACGGGTCGC
>JBGUEF010000582.1:0-1978 GCA_041821485.1 Deltaproteobacteria bacterium | reverse complement strand
CGAGCTTCTTTCTCGATGGACGCACGGAGACACTCGAGGAACAAGCCTTATTGCCTCTGCTCACCGAAGACGAACTGGATCGCGATCCGGAGGAAGTGATCGCGGACCTGGCCGGCATTGCCGAGTATGCGAGTCTATTTGCAGCCGCGTTTCCGGATGATCCAGGTGTCACAGTGGATAATTTCGCTGCTGCACTGGCAGCGTTTCAACGCACGTTCATCTCGAAACGTTCTCTATACGATGGCTATGTCGGTGGCGACGTGCTCGCGTTTAGCGACGAAATGGTCGAAGGAATGTTCCGCTTCGCAGAGATGGGCTGCGACGACTGTCATGCTCCACCGCTGTTCGAATCAGAGACGTTCGCAAACAGGAACGTTCCCGGGTTAAGGGAATCGTCGACGATGGCCGCGCAGAAGCGACCGAAGACCCTGCCGACGTCGGGAAATTCCGGACGCCCACGTTGCGAAACATCAAGTTCACAGAACCGTATTTTCACAACGGCACATTCCGCCAACTGGCCGAGGTGGTCATCCACGAGCTCGAGCAAGGCCGCATGCCGTACACCGATGAGGACGCCCGGCTGATCATGCTGTTCATCGAGGAAGCGCTCAACGACGAGAGCCGTAAACCGCGTCGCCCAGCAGCTGTGCCAAGCGGACTGCCGATGCCCATCGACGAACGGCGCTGATCGGTACCTAGCCGAGCTGCTTATATTCCTCGAGTGCCAGAGAGCAGCAACGGAACTGACGTTCGGCGCTCGCTAGCTCAATCGACCAGCAGCCGGCTCTCGGTCATGAAGCCCGCGTTCTCGATGAAGTCGATGCGACTTCGTGCGAAGCGTCGGGCTGCCGCTAGCGCGCGGTCGCCCTTCCCCTGATCGAGGCACCATTGTGCGTGGTCCACGAGCAAGGCGAGTTCGGTCGCTCGTCCTAGCGTCATCGCGAAACGCCGCGCGCCAGCTTCGAGCAGAGGGCGTTCTTCGAGGGCTTCCTGTAGCCATCGACCCGCGTGTTGAACGGCGGCTTGGCTACGCTCGACGGCCCCTTGCAAGCGTGGGTCGGTTGCCGCTCCGAGGCGAGCGTGAATCTCGCCGATGAAAGATTCCCAGACGCCGTCCTGCTTGAGCGCGCGGAGCGTGTCGAGCGACAAGACGTTGGTCGTCCCTTCCCAGATCGGAAGCACCTGCGCGTCCGCCAGAAGCTTCGGAAGCCCGGTGTCGTTCACGTAGCCGGCACCCCCAAACGATTCGAGCGCCTCGGAGGCGACGGCCACGCCCTGCTTGCCGGTGGTGAGTTTTCCGATCGGGGTGAGCAGACGGCTCAGCAGTTGCTCGGCCTCGTTCCCCTCGCCCGACTCTATGCGGCCTAGAAGCTCGACGACGCGGAAGGCCAAAAGGAACGCGCCCTGCGTCTCTGCGATCATCTCCGCCATCGTGTCGACGTGGAGTGGCTTGTCGATCAGGGCTGCGCCAAACGCCTCACGCTTGCTGGCATAGTCACGGGTGAGCGCAACGGCGCGCTGCATGCCGAGGATCGCCCCGACCGCGTTCCAGGTCCGGGTGATGTTCAACATCGGTGTGATGTTGCGAACGCCGTTCTCGAGCCCGGCCACGGGAACCGCGACCACTCCGTCCAATGTGAGCTCGGCGGTCGGCAACTTGCGCGTTCCAAACTTGTCTTTGAGCCGGTCGATATGAAGGTTCTGAAGCCGTCCGTTCTCATCGCGGAGCTCGAGGTAGAACATCGCCAAGCCGCGGCCGCCCGGTGGATTGCCTTCCGGCCTTGCGAGCGTGAGCGCCATGTCGGCCGTCGTCGCGGAGGTGAACCACTTGGTGCCGTAGAGTCGCCAAGCATCTCCGTCTCGACGCGCCACGGTTTCGGTTTGGCCGACATCGGATCCCCCGATGCGTTCGGTCATCCATTGGCCCGAGGTCCACATCGTGGCCGGGTCGCGAGACAGGAGACGCGGGAGCGCGTGA
>JBGUEF010000581.1:0-1982 GCA_041821485.1 Deltaproteobacteria bacterium | reverse complement strand
GTTCTAGGTTTCTCGGAGCACCAGTACATCGCCGTTCGCCACAGCGACAAAGACCACGAGCACGTCCACGTCGCGATCAACAAGAGCCATCCGGGGACCTTTCTCATCCACTCGCCCGCTTGGGACCACCAAAAGCTCTTCGCCGAGGCCCGGGCCCTTGAACTAGAGCTCGGCCTGACACCGCTTCGGTCAAGATCGCGAGATCGCGAGAACGTCCCTCAACGGGCTGCAGACTGCGAAGCCCACCAAGGGATCGGCAGCTTCGCGCGCTGGGCCCGGGAACATATTCGGCCTGTTCTTGCGGCAACCGAGCTACGAAGCTGGCATGACGTACACGGCGTCTGTCGCCGTTTTGGCGTCGTGATTCAGCCGCATGGCAACGGACTGGTGTTCGAGGACGTGGACCGAAAAATTCGCGTGAAGGCATCCTTCGTGGCTCGCGAGCTCAGCAAGACTCGGCTCTGCAAAGAGCTCGGACCCTTCCAACCGGCGTCCTCGCATCACCTGGAAGCCACTCGACGCGGGCGAGACCGGTACTCTCCCATGCCCTCCAGGGTGCCGGAGAGCTTGTGGAAGGAGTACGAGCAGTCGCTGGATCAAGCGCGTATCGAGCGCCAAGAGGCATGGAAGAACTATCGGCGCACTGCCCTTCGCGAGCGCCGACAACTGAAGCAGAAGCACGGTCGCCAACGGGCCATCGTCGCCACGCTACCCGTGTCCGGCCGGGACCGAAAGCAACTCCTACAACAACTTGCGCTCCAGCTAACCATCGAAGCCCGGACGCTCAAGCGGAAGCTCGCAGTCCAACGGAGGGCGATTCAGAAGACTCCGCACCCCGGCACATGGCGTCATTTCGTCGCCAGTCGCGCCGCACACCGCGATACTCGTGCGCTTCGACTTCTACGGCGACGAGAGTGGGAACGAGGCCGTTCCAAGGAAGAGAGGGAGTTGTAAGAGATCCAAAGAAAGAGGCGGAGTGGAGATGCAGATAGGGGATCGAAACGCGGTCTGGAGTGGGCCGCAAGTCGACATAACAAGCTAGTACCGCGCAATTGCGCTTCCGAAATGGTACCAATGGGCTAAGAGAGCCAGATCCAAATCGTCGCTGCAAAACACGCGCAACCTGCGATGACAAACGCGTGGAAGATTTCGTGGAAGCCGAATGTGTCGGGCCAGGGATCGGGTTTTTTGGTTGCGTAGACGATCGCGCCTACGGAGTAGAGTACGCCGCCGCAGACCATGAGGGCGACCGGTTCTGAGCCGCTCGTTTTGTACAGGGCTGGAATGATGAAGAGCGAGAACCAACCCATCGCGATGTAAAGGCCGAATCGAACCCAACGCGGTGACTCTCGCACGAAGACCGAGAAGACAACGCCCGTGACCGCGAGGATCCAGATTAACCAAAGACTTACGGTCTTCTGCCATCCTTCAAGACCGATCACGATGATTGGCGTGTACGTCCCCGCGATGAGAAGATAAATGTTTGAGTGGTCGATGGCCCGAAGCGTTAGGCGCACCCCGTCTGAGTAACGGCCTATATGGTAAACCGCGCTCATCGAAAAAAGCAGAACCATGCTGGCGCCAAAAACGACGACGCTGAGCATGTGCTCAACATTCGCCGACGTCTTCATTGCCATCGCGATGCTGAAGACGAGCGCAATCACCGCCGCGATGGCGTGCGACCAACCACGAGCCGTCGGCTTTTTCCCTCGCGCGACCATCATTGTCCCTGGCACGCTTAGGTCACGGAGTCACCGCGACGAGCCGTGAACACGCCGACTAAACTTTTCCCGTCATTGCGAGGTTCGATCCCAAGAAACTCGCTGTCGGTGCTGTCGTTCCTCAAAACGTTGTCCGCCTGCGAGATATGAGCCGCGATGATCGCGAAGGTGACCCAGCGGACAGAGCTCGGACCCTTACGTGCGTTGCCGATGGCTCGACAAGCGCGAATTGAGCGCGGCATGCGCCTTCGCCCTACGCGC
>JBGUEF010000580.1:0-1986 GCA_041821485.1 Deltaproteobacteria bacterium | reverse complement strand
GCGCGCACCAGCAGATGATCAAGTGGGTTGAGGGGCGCTTTGCCGAAGCCAATCGGTTGCGCCGGCGGAGCGCCCGTGGTCCGCGTGGGCTTGCATCGTCCGACGAATAGCGAGAGGCTGTTCGTTCGGGCTCGTCATGGTCACTAAGCTGCCACGGATTGCTCTGACACTCGTCACGGCACTGCTCCTGTCGACCGCGTCGGTGTCGGCACAGCGCACTCTGATGGCGTCTCCTACTTGCGAGGAGCTCACGATCATGGATTTCCTTGCTCGCCTCGACGAGGAACGCGGCCGCTATAAGCGAGGTCTCGAGGTCCAGGACCGGCGCGACCTGTCTCAGCTTCGACGGGAAGTGTGCGCGCCGTACGTGGGCTATCGCGTCACGCGCCAGCCGACCACGACCTGGTCGAACGGGCGGACGATCGTTCGTGGTTACCTAGAGCTCAACCATCCGAACGGCCGCATCGCCAAGAGCCGAAGTGGTGAGTGGTTCTACCCGAGCGGCGCCAGGGCGAAGACCGCACTTGGGAAGTGGGAGTATCCGAACGGGTTGCTCGCGCGCACGTCTAGGGGCGGCATCTGGTACACGAGCGACGGCAAGTACGTCGAAGACCCGGACAAGGCACGAGCCGAGGCATGCGAGTACCTCGGCAAGCAGCTGTGTCCGCTTGGCAAAGCCGACGCGGACCTGCTTGCAGTCACCGTCATGGGGCTCATCAACAAGACGGCCCCGCCGAAGGAAGAGCCAAAGGCCGAAGAGCCCAAGGGCAGCTCAGAAAAAGGCGAGTAAGGCGCTGGTCTTTTGGCCCGGTGGATGGTGTCGGGCGGGCGCCCCTGTGGTAGAACCGCCGCCCATGATCGAACCCTCGCTTCAAACTGCATCCGCGTCACCCGACCGGGACGCCCTTCTTCGAACCGCCAAGGCATCGCCTGAGATTGCCGGACAACACGACAAGGAAGGGTGGCTCGCGCTCTATTCTGACGATGCCGTCGTCGAAGACCCGGTAGGGACGCCGGCCTCTCACCGTGGAAGGCGGCCCGGGCGCCTGGGTGATGAGCTCGGGCGGTTCTACGAGGCGTTCATCGCAGCGAGCGGGATCGAGATGGTGACGCGCCAGGACATCGTGTCCGACCGGCACGTATTTCGCGCTGTCGACATTCACACGACCAACCTCAAGACCGGGCTGAAGATGAAGGTGCCCGCGAATCTGCTCTATGAAATCGCTACCCGCGACGGTGGGCTCGCCATCAGGCGCATGCAGGCGCACTGGGAGCTCAGCCGGATGAGCCGGATGTTGATGGGCAAGGGCGCGCTTGGAATGCGAACGATCGCGGTCATGAACTGGAGCATGCTTCGCGCATTCGGGCCGAAATGGCTGATCGCGTACTTCAAGGCGTCGCAGAAGGGAGTTGGCCGCGCGGGCAAGGAGCTCGTCGAGCGACTCGCGGATCAGGTCGGGGACGACGTCATAGAGTCCTTCGCCCCCGGCGCCACTGTGGAGCTGCCAGGCGGCGCGACCGCTTCGCCGGCAGAGTTTGTCGAGGGGTGCACGGCGCTAGAAGTTCGTGACTTGCTGGCATCGGGCCAAACGGTGTCCGGCCTCGCGTCGATCGAATGGGGCGCGCGCACATGGGAGGCTGCCTTCGTCGCCGATCTCGATGCCGCCGGCGCGCAGGTGCAACGCCTTCGCTGGTTCTGGGAAGGATGACTATGGCAAAGACGGATACGCCGATTCTCGACGCCCACATGCACCAGTGGGATTTGCGCAAGACGCCGCGCGGAGCGGTCTCCGCGTTCGTCAAGCTCTTCGGCTGGAGCGACTCGCTGAAGCGGCGTGCGGCGAAACTCCTGTTTCCCCAATCGCAACTTCGATTCGTCGGCAAGATCGACCACGTGACGAACGACTATCTGATCGACGACTATCGCGCCGACTTGGGCTCCCTTGCTTCGCGCTTTTTGGGCACGGTCCACGTGGAGGCGAGCTG
>JBGUEF010000579.1:0-1993 GCA_041821485.1 Deltaproteobacteria bacterium | reverse complement strand
AGCTCCAGCGGGGGACCGCCGGCCTACGCCACGGCCGCAGCGGTCAGAGGCGAACCGTCGCAGGTGTTCTGGGGTGATACGCACCTGCACACGAGCTATTCCCCAGACGCCTTCTTCTTCGGTAACGAGACGGCGGACCCGGACACGGCATACCGCTACGCAAAGGGTCTGCCCGTCATTCATCCCTACCACCGGGCGAAGATCCAAATCGGAACGCCGCTAGACTTTCTCGTCGTTGCCGACCACGCGGAGATGATGGGCGTGCCGCTTCGCCTCTTACAGGGCGACGAAACGCTCACCCGGACGGCGACCGGAAAACGGATCGTCAAGATGCTCAAAGCCGGAAAGGGCCAGGAGGTCTTCATCAAGTTCATCGGCGCGATCAACGAGGGCAAGCCCTACGAAGACTTGAACGGCGAGGACACTCGGCGCTCGGTGTGGAGCGACATGGTCACGATCACGGAGCGCCACAACGCGCCGGGGCGTTTCACGTCGTTCATCGGTTGGGAGTGGACCTCGACGCCCAGCGGCAAGAATCTTCACCGTGTGGTCTTCATGCCTCAGGGAGCGGAAGTGGCCGCGAAGTTCATTCCCTACAGCTCCTTCGACAGCACTAAGCCTGAGGACCTCTGGGCCTGGCTCGAGGAAACCTCTACGCGAACGGGCGCGTCTTTCACGGCCATCCCACACAACTCGAACATCAGCGGCGGCCTGATGTTCAACGACGTCGATAGCGAAGGCCGGCCGATCACTACCGAGTACGCGCGCACCAGAATGAAATGGGAGCCGGTCATCGAGGTCACGCAGATCAAGGGCGACTCGGAAACCGACCCCATCCTCTCGCCCACGGACGAGTTCGCCGACTTCGAACCGTTCAAACACGCGATCGACTCGGACGCCCTCGAGGGGGGCGGCGAGGGGGCAGGCGCGCTAGGACCTGGAGACTTCGCGCGTGCGGCGCTGGGCCGCGGCCTCGAGTTCGAAGCCAAAGTCGGCGTCAACCCGTACAAGTTTGGAATGATCGGCTCCACCGACTCGCACACCGGAATGTCGTCTGCCGAAGAAGACAACTTCCATGGGAAGACGGCCTTCGATTCGACCCCCGCCAATACCTTCGACACCTTCATCGGTATCAAGGGGTTCGGCGCCGACATGTCAGCCTCGGGGATGGCGGGCGTCTGGGCGGAAGCCAACGACCGTGCGGCTCTCTTCGACGCGTTCCTACGTAAAGAAGTCTACGCCACTACGGGTCCGCGAATCCGCGTGCGGCTCTTCGGTGGATGGGACTACTCCTCGGACGATGCCGGCGAGAAGGACTTGGCGGAGATCGGCTACGCTAACGGGGTCCCCATGGGCGGCGACCTCACGAAAGCTCCGGGAGGCAAGGCTCCCCGGTTCCTGGTCTACGCGATCAAGGGCCCGCGCGGCGCAAACCTCGACCGCATCCAAATGGTCAAAGGATGGCTGGACGAAACCGGCGCAGCGCAAGAGAGCATCTATAACATCGCCTGGTCGGACAACCGGCAACTCCACGACGACGGCTCCCTCAACCCTGTGGGCAACACCGTCGACCTCGCTACCGGCCGGTACGCCAACGACATCGGAGACGCTCAACTCTCGACCGTCTGGGAAGACC
This sequence comes from Deltaproteobacteria bacterium, assembly GCA_041821485.1. GTDB lineage: Bacteria > Myxococcota_A > Polyangia > Polyangiales > Houyiibacteriaceae > SG8-38. The sequence goes on along the minus strand of JBGUEF010000579.1, from coordinate 357 downwards.
CGGAGTTCAACCCGGGCGTGCGTGCCTTCTACTACCTCCGCGTCCTCCAAATCCCAACCCCGCGCCACACCCTCTACAACGCCATCGCCCTCGACATGAACCCCAACGAAACCGGCCACCCACCAACAATCCAAGAGCGCGCGTACTCCTCCCCAATCTGGTACACCCCCTAGCCAGAAAAGGGGTCAGACCTCTTTTTAAATGGGTTAATTCTTCTTGAAGAGCTTCCTCAAAGAGCCGTTGGTCCACTTCCTTGCGGCGGGCCTCGGGCTGTTCGTCTTGTTCGGGATCGTGAATCGCGATGAGCCGGATGCGGATCCAAACGTGGTCACCGTGGACCACGACACACTACTCACC
>JBGUEF010000578.1:0-1997 GCA_041821485.1 Deltaproteobacteria bacterium | reverse complement strand
CACGCCCTGGCGTTGGCGATCAACGAAGCCGTCGGAACGACTGGGAAGACATACCACCTGGGTCCGAACCTCGATCCAAACGGAGAGGCGAGCCGCAAGAGCATTGCGGAGCTTGCCAAGGAGATCGACCAGGTCTCTTCGCTCATCATGCTGGGTGGGAATCCGGTCTACGATGCGCCTGCCGACGTCAAGTTCGCAGAGCTCCTCGGGCGGGAAGGGCTCACCTCGGTCCATGTGTCCACGCACCGCGACGAAACCTCCGCGCTGAGCTCCTGGCATGCGCCGCTCGCCCACGAGCTCGAGGCCTGGGGTGACCAAACCGCGCTCGAGGGGTCCATCGCATTTCAGCAGCCTCTCATCGCACCTCTCTATGGAGGCACCATCGCCATAGAGCTTCTGGCGAAGATCGCCGGCGAGAAGACTACAAAGGATCACGATCTCGTTCGCGAGACCCAGGCAACAGGACTCGATACCCAGACGAAGAGCATGCTCCGGGCTGGGTTTCCCACCGAGTACACGAGCGACGAGCAGCTCTGGCGCGGCGCTCTGCACGCGGGCGTATTCAAGAGGCAGCCGTCCGACGCCAAGGCCCTGCTTGTCGAATCGATCGTGAGCGCGATTGCTTCCTCCCAGAGCCCGAAGCCCCTCGGCAAGGGCAGCGTCGAGGTGAGCTTCGAGCCCGACCCGGCGCTTTGGGATGGCGCGCAGGCCAACAACCTCTGGGCGCTCGAGCTGCCTGCCCCGATGACGAAGCTCGTATGGGACAACGCAGCGCTCCTCTCTCCGGCAACCAGCAAGGCACTCGGCGTCAAAAGTGGGCAGATGCTTCGCCTGACCAAGGGCGAGGCCAAGGTGGAAATCCCCGCGTGGATCGTCCCCGGACACGCCGACGACTGTGTGACGTTGACGCTCGGCTGGGGCCGCACTGCAGCAGGCCGTTACGGCAACGGGAAGGGGTTCGACGTGAACCCGCTTCGCACGACCGACGGGATGGACTTCACGGACGGCGTGACCGTCGAGGCGCTTCGCGAAGCGTACAACCTGGTTCAGACCCAGACGCACGACCGCATGGAGGGTCGCCCGATCGCCATCGACGCGACCCTCGACGAGTACAAGAAGGAGCCCGACTTCGCTTCGTATCGCTCGGTCGACCCGGTGAGCACACCTCCGCTGTGGGCACAACAGGACTACAGTAAGGGTCACAAGTGGGGAATGGCGATCGACCTCAATGCGTGCACTGGCTGCAATGCCTGTGTCATTGCATGTCAGGCCGAGAACAACATTCCGTCGGTGGGCAAGTTCGAGGTGGAGCGCGGTCGCGAGATGCACTGGCTGCGAATCGACCGCTACTTCGTTGGCGATGACGAGAACGAGCCTGAAGTCGCGGTGCAGCCGGTCACGTGCCAGCAGTGCGAGGAAGCGCCCTGCGAGAACGTCTGTCCGGTCAACGCGACGACCCACACGCCCGAGGGCCTCAACGACATGGCCTACAACCGGTGCGTCGGCACCCGGTACTGCGCGAACAACTGTCCTTACAAGGTTCGTCGCTTCAACTACCTCGATTGGCACGGCCACTTGGATAGTAAGTTCGGCTGGTTCGAGGACTTCCCGGAGTCGCGAAAGCTTCAGTTCAACCCCAACGTCACTGTTCGCATGCGCGGTGTGATGGAGAAGTGCACGTACTGCGTACAACGCATCGAAGAGGGGAAGATCGCTGCCAAGCGGGACGGCCGCGCGCTGAAGGATGGTGACATCAAGAGCGCGTGTCAGCAGGCCTGCCCGACCAAGGCCATTGCCTTCGGCGACCTCAACGACCCGAAGAGTGCCGTGGCCGCGTGGACGGCTGTCAATCGGAACTACAAGTTGCTCGCCGAAATCGGTACGCGCCCTCGTACGTCGTTCCTTGCGCGCATCCGCAACCCAAACCCCAAGCTGAAGGGAAATGGGTAAGAACCAATGAGCTACGACGCACCCATCAAAGAGCTTGGCGAAACGTC
>JBGUEF010000577.1:0-2010 GCA_041821485.1 Deltaproteobacteria bacterium | reverse complement strand
GTTGCTCGCGACTTGGGCCGCAAGCTGAAGCGCAGCTTCCTCGGTTCGGGCGGCCGGCGCAACCTTCGGAATCGCCCTAGCGGTAGCCGCAGTCCCAGAGGCCCTGCCGGCGGTTGTCACCATCTCCTTGGCAATTGGCGTGCAACGGATGGTGAAACGAAACGCGCTCGTGAGGCGCCTGCCGGCCGTCGAAACCTTAGGGAGCACGTCCGTGATTTGCTCCGACAAGACCGGCACGCTGACCAAAGACGAGATGACCGCCCGGAAGCTCCGTACCGCCGAAAGAACGATCACGATTTCCGGTAGCGGGTACGAGCCTGAAGGCGAGTTCTTGCTGAGCGGCATGGTTGTCGAGCCCTCTCGAGAGGAGATGGACATGTTGCGCGCCGCTGCTCTGGTCAGCGACGCGCACCTGGTCCGCGACGACATGCACGGCGGCTGGCAAATCAAAGGAGACCCCACCGAAGGGGCGATGATCGTAGCGACTGCGAAAGCCGGAATGCAAAAGGACGACCTCGACGTGGAGTTCCCACGGGTCGGAGAGATCCCCTTCACGTCCGAAACCAAGCGCATGACGACCCTGCACTCGGTTGGGGACAGTCAGGTTGCGTATGCCAAGGGCGCGCCCGAAACGATTCTCGCTTCGTGCTCTCGACAACTGACGAGCCGGGGCGAAGTTGCGCTCGGGGGCGCCGATCGCGAGGCGATTCTCGAGGCTGTCCAACAGATGGCCGGCGAGGCTCTACGCGTGCTTGCGGTAGCCAACAAGGCGGATGCGACGCTCGGAGATGCTGAGCGCGACATGACCTTCCTTGGTTTGGTGGGCATGATCGATCCTCCACGTCCGGAAGCCAAAGCCGCCGTCGAGCAATGCGAGCGAGCCGGCATCCGAGTGGTCATGATCACGGGCGACCACCCGATCACCGCTCAGGCCGTGGCCGGCGAGCTCGGCCTGCTCAGGGCGGGGCATTCGGTGACGGGCGCAGAGCTCGAGGACATGAGCGACGAGGAGCTCGAGAGCAGGGTCGAAAGCATCGAGGTCTACGCACGCGTCTCCCCGGCGCACAAGCTACGGGTGGTCAGCGCCCTTCAAGAGCGCGGCCACATCGTAGCCATGACTGGCGACGGAGTGAACGACGCACCCGCTCTAAAGAAAGCCGACATCGGCGTTGCGATGGGGATCACTGGCACCGACGTGAGCAAAGAGGCCGCGGCAATGACCCTGATCGACGATAACTTTGCGTCGATCGTTGCCGCGGTGGAAGAAGGTCGGGGAATTTTTGAGAATATCAAGAAGTACTTGATGTACCTGCTATCCGCGAACATCGGAGAGATCGGACTCATCGCAGGGGCCATGTTTGCCGGTCTGCCGATGCCCCTGACCGCCGTGCAGATCCTGTACGTGAATCTCGCCACCGATGGACTGCCAGCCTTGGCGCTGGCTGTAGACCCTCCCGAAAAGGATCTCATGGAACGCGCGCCGCGTGATGCGCGCACAGGAATCTTCACGCGCCGGGTCGTCACGCTCATGGTCGTCGGAGGGCTCTGGTCGACCGCGGCGAATCTCGGTCTGTTCACATGGGCTCTGCAATCGGGCCGCAGTGTGACTCACGCCATGACCATGACCTTCGTGTCGCTGACCCTGATCGAGTTCCTCAAGGCGTTCAACTTCCGCTCCGACCGTCGGTCGATCCTGCGCCGGCCGTTCGCGAACAAGTGGCTGAACCTGGCGCTCGTCTGGGAAATGGCGCTGCTGATGTTCATCGTGTCCTTCCCCCCGCTGCAAGAGCCGTTCGGCATAAGCCCTTTGTCGCGGACGGACTGGCTCATCGCGGCCTGCCCGGCTTTGAGCATTTCGCCTGTCCTCGAGCTGACGAAGTGGTTCGGTCGACGCGGCTGGCTCGGACAGGACTCCTGACGGCTCCTCGGAATTGTGGGTGCCAGACCCTGGCTCGAGATGGCGAAAACGGCTGAACGTGGTACAGCTCGGCGCATGGACAAGACCGCGCC
>JBGUEF010000576.1:0-2012 GCA_041821485.1 Deltaproteobacteria bacterium | reverse complement strand
CGATGCGGGAGACTCACGAGGAGGTCGGCCTCGATTTGTCACGCGAAGCCGAGCATATCGGCCAGCTCGATGACCTTCAGGCGATCGCGCGCGGCAAACCGCAGGAGACGGTCATCCGTCCGTTCGTTTTCGAGGTCCACCGCGAATCACCGATTCGAGTCGACGAGACGGAGGTGGCCGAGGCCCTGTGGACGCCGCTCCTGCCCCTCTACCGAGGCGAGGTCGACACGGTCCGTCCCTATCAATGGCATGGCACGCAGATCGACTTTCCCGCGTACGACGTCGACGGCCGCCTCGTCTGGGGCCTCACCTACCAAATGCTGCGCTCTTTCTTCCGGATTCTGGGGTAGCCACAGCCCGGGCCGGTGCTAAGTTCTGCGCTAGCCATGCCTGAAGCTGATCCGAATCGCCTAGTCCACTGCATCAAGCTCGACAAAGAGCTCCCGGGCCTAGCCAAGCCCCCCTTCCCCAACGAGATGGGCCAACTGGTCTTCGAAAAGGTCTCGAAAGAGGGCTGGGATCTGTGGCTTCAGGAGAGCGTTCGCTACATCAACACCTACCGGGTCGACCTCTCCTCTCGTGAGGGCGCCGAGTTCATGCTCAAGCAGCTGCGGATTTGGATGGGCCTCGAGGAGGGTGACCTGGCCGCGACCGCCTGGACGCCTCCGACCGAATAGGCGAGCGTCCTGCCGCTTGTCGGCTTCGGCTACTGGAAGTTCTGCACCGACCAGACGCTTCCGCCGGGGGTTTCATAGAATCCGCATGCGACCATCGTGTACGACGGGTTGGTCATGTTGATGTAGTGGCCGTGCGCCGAGTACGGCTCGCCCGGGCCCTCATCCCACATCGCCTGCAAGCAGCCATCGATGACGTGCTCGGTCGAGTTCCAACCGGGGCATTCGTTCTGAGCCCAGCCTCCCGGCGAGCAGACCTTTCCACTGAAACCCGCGTGCGCGCTTCGGGTGCTGTCGTATTCGGAGTGCTGGTTCGCGCAGCCTTCCGCAGCGTTCCAGCGCTGAAGCGGTGGCAGGCACTGACATTCCCAACGAAGCTGGTTGATGCGCGTCACGCAGTCGGCGTACGGGTCGCCGCTGCTCTCGAGAAGCTCCGGCTGGCAGTTCGCGACCGGCGAACCGAGCGGCCCGTTGCTACAGTCTGCGATGAACCGCGGGTCTCCCGTCGTCACCTCGCTTCCTCCGGCGCCCGGAGCCTCGAAGAAGTCGCCGCATCCCGCTGCCAGCAAGCAGAGTGTGAGTAGCGTGGTGTTAGTCGTGCGCATCGGGTCCCCCTAATCGAAATTCTGAACGCCCCAGACTTTGCTGGTGGGCGTCGTAAAGAAGCCGCAGGCGACCTGCGTGTAAGACGTCGAGGCCATGCTCTCGTAGTGGCCGTTGACGGTGTTGGAGTCCCCGTCCTCGGGGCCTTCATCCCACATCGCCTGGAGGCAACCCGTGATCACTTGGTCATTCGATGACCAGTTCGGGCACTCGTTTTGCGCGCGAGCGCCGCCGCTGCAGGGCATGGCCGAGAAACTGGCGTGCACCCCGTTGAGGCTGTCGTACTCCGCGTTGCTGTCCGTGCAGGCTTCGCCGTCCACCCATCGCGCGAGCGGAGGAAGGCATTGACACTCCCAGCGGAACTGGTTGATGCGCGCGACGCAGTCCGCATGGATGTCACCACTGCTCGGCGCCGGGCCGGGGTTGCAATTGGGGATGGGGGCCGCGAGTGGGCCGCCGGCGCACTGACCGGGGCTGCCCCCGGTGCCAGTGTCAGTGTCAGTGTCAGTGTCAGTGTCAGTGCCAGCGTCAGTGCCAGCGTCAGTGGCCGGGTCCCGGGTTGGGTCCTTCTGTGCGTACACGGATCCAGTTGCCCAGAGCGCCAAGACCCCGAGCGCAATTGCACCTCTAGTTTTCCTTTGATTGCTTCTCACTCACTACTCCTGCCTTCGCGCAGTCGCGCGGTTCAACGATCGTTTGATCAACGAACGTCAGGCAGGGGGTGAGGTCTTCGGC
>JBGUEF010000575.1:0-2022 GCA_041821485.1 Deltaproteobacteria bacterium | reverse complement strand
AGCGAACGCACGACGCGGTCGTCGAGCGAACGGTCCGCCGTTTCGCGCCGATCGAGCCTGTGCAGAGCACCGCCAAGGTCGTCACCGGCATCGAAACAGCCATTTCGGGCGGCGTCTTCGAGTCGGTCCGGGTGGTCAATGGAATCACGCGTTTCGCTGTGAACGCCGTCGCCGACGTCGCCGAAGCGGGCCTCGACCAGCCGTCGGATTCTGACGCCCTCGCCCTCGCGACTCCCATCCGCTCGAGCGCGGCAGGCACCGCAACCTGGTACGTCGACTATCTGCAGGCATCGATCAATGGATTCTGGGGCGACCACCTGAGCCGGAAGAACAGCCGTCTCGATCTCGGGATGAGCCTCCGCCACCACGGCCGGCATCTCAAGGCCACCCCGGAGGCTTTTGCGGCAGCCTTTCCCAATCCAACGAACAAGGTCTGCGTCTTCGTACACAGTCTCGCGGCGACCGAGTGGCTGTGGAGCCTGTCGTCACAGCAGCACTACGGCGATCCCGACGTCACCTTCGGCACGCGGTTGGCCGATGATCTCGGCTACACACCGATTTATCTTCGGTACAACACGGGCCGGCACATTTCCGAGAATGGGCGCGCGTTGGCCAAGTTGATTACCGAGGTGCTCGAGGCGTACCCGGTGCCTGTCGAAGAGATCACGCTCATCGGGCACAGCATGGGCGGCCTGGTTGCGCGAAGCGCGGCGCACTACGCACGGGAGCATGACGAGCCCTGGGTCGCCCATCTTCGTCACGTCGCGTGCATCGGCTCACCGCATCTGGGGGCGCCGCTCGAAAAGGCGGTCAACGTGCTCACCAATCTCTTGCGCAAGGTCGATGCCGCCGGTGCCCATGTTCCGGCCGAGTTGCTCGATAGCCGCAGTGCGGGCGTCAAAGACCTTCGGTACGGCTACACCATCGATGAAGAATGGGCCGGAAAGGATCCAGACCAGGTGTTCTTGGATGCCAGGCAGAACGTGCCCCTCGTTGACGGCGTCGGGTACTACTTTCTGGCGGCTACTATCGCGCGTGATCCAACCCATCCGCTCGGCCAGCTGCTCGGCGACTTGATGGTGCAGCTGCCGAGCGCGTCCGGCGAAGCGCCCGAGCACGCCCGGCGCATCCATTTCTCAGGCGGCGCCGTGCTCCCCGGCATGAATCACATCCACATCGCCAACCATCCTGACGTCTACGAGGCCTTGCGCGACTTGTTGGCGACCTAGGCGCGTCAATGCAAAGCTGGGGCTCCATGGCGCCCAAACGACCTTTGGATTCTGCGGCGGATGAAGTCCGCGCCGCGCTTGGCCCCGCGTTGCAGCGGTTCGGCCCGGACTATTGGCGCGAGCAAGATGCAGCCAAGACCTTTCCCGCCGAGTTCTTCGATACGATCGGCGAGGCCGGGTACTTCGGCACATTCATTCCAGAGGCGTATGGCGGCCTCGATGCAGGCGCGCGAGTGGCTGCCGTGCTCGTCGAGGAGATCAACCGGGCGGGGGGCGACGCAGCGTCGGTCAACGCGCAGATGGCGATCTGCCGGACCCTAGTTCTTCACGGAACCGAAGAGCAGAAGAAGGAGTACCTGCCGGGCGTTGCCTCTGGCGACATTCGCTTCCTCACCGTGGCGGCGACCGAGCCCGACAGCGGCGCCAACATGGCCGAGCTCGCGAGCACCGCTCGCCGTGATGGCGACGACTGGGTGATCAACGCCAGCAAGGTCTTGATCTCGTTCGCCGAGCACACTCGCTTGATGATTTTGCTAGCACGCGCCGACGAAGGGACGACGCTCTTCCTGCTCGACCTCGACGAGGTGGGCGGCCAAGTCGAGATGCACCCGATCGACCTCGTGGCGCACCGGATGACCTCCAGCCTGTTCATCGATGACCTTCGGGTGCCGGACAGCACACGCATCGGCCCGGTGGGCGAGGGGCTCGCCTGCCTGATGAAGGGCTTCGTGATTCGACGCGTGCTCGCCGCTTCCGAGGCGATCGGCAATGCTCGCTTCTTGCTCGATCGGAG
>JBGUEF010000574.1:0-2031 GCA_041821485.1 Deltaproteobacteria bacterium | reverse complement strand
CGGGCCTCGGCGACCGAGAGCTTGCCGCTGTAGATGTCGGCCAGCAGGTCCTTGAGGGTCTGCGTGTACGCCATCGGCGGGAGCCCGGGGATGCCGCCTTTGACGAAGGTCATCTCCTCATCGGGCTCGAGCTTGATCATCGCGAGCTGGGCTTCCATCGCGACGGTCGTGTCCTCGTACCCGTAGGTCCGGCCGACTCGCTCGACCATCTCCTCGTACCCCACGACGCCTTCCCAGCTCCACGCGAGAAGCTGCTGGCTCAGCTCGCGCAAGAGCGCGCGCACGTCGTCCGCGTTCGCCTTCTGTCCACTCACGATGTCATCCTTCCGTCAGATCTTCCCCGTGAGGAAGTCCATCACCACGTTCGCGTGCATGCGAATCCCCGTCTTCAACATCTCGTCTTTCACGTAGTAGTGCGGATTGTGGTTGAAGGGAACGGGCTGGTCCGGATCGATCGACTCCAAGCCCTTGTCGGTCCACTTGGTGTCTTGCCCGCCGAGCATGACGTAGATCCCCCCGCACGCGAGCTGGAAGCAGGAGTGGTCGTCGTAGGCGAGCTGTGGCGGACCTGACCGCATGTTGTCGTGGCCAAAGAGGCGCTCCATCGTCGGCATGAAGCGGTCGAGCCAGTCCGGTTCGTTGTAGACGGCTGGCACTTGCTGGTCGAAGCTGACCTCGGCGGTGAGTCCGTGTGCCTGCGCGACGTGCGTCGCGATGCGCTCGAGTCGAGAGGTGACATCGTCCATCATCTGCCCGTGAATGCAGCGGACCGTCCCCCACAAGGTGATGTTGTCGCCGATGACGTTGAACCGGCCAGTGTCGTCGACCTTGCCGAACGAAATCGTGATCGCCTCGGTGGCCGGAACCTGTCGGTAGATCTGCGCCACCGCGACGATGATCTCTGCGGCCACGCTCAATGGGTCTTTGCCCATCCACGGCGTGGAGCCATGTACGCCCATGCCCTTGACTTCGATCTTCACCAACACCGAAGCCGCCAGTGCATCGCCTTTGCAGTAGTAGAGCGTGTTGAGCGGAAAAGGGGACGAATGAATGGCGAATGCCACATCGGGCTTCGGGTTCTCGAGAGCACCCTCCTTGATCATCATCTCAGCGCCGCCGTCTTCGCCGACGGGCGGACCTTCTTCGGCGCCCTGGAATAGGAATTTGACGGTTCCAGGGATTTGGTCTCGCATTCCGGCAAGCACCTCAGCCGCGCCCATCAGCATGGACGCATGGGTTTCGTGACCGCACGCGTGAGAAACGGGCGCTGCGCCACCGGGGTAGTCCTCGTCGACGAACGTGGACTTGAACGGCACGTCCGCGAGCTCTTTCACGGGTAGCGCGTCGAAATCCGCTCGAAGCGCGACACATTTATCGCCAGGCTGGCCGCCTTTCAGCACGGCGACAACGCCGTTCACCCCGACGCCCGTCTTGACCTCGTCGAGGTTCAGCGACTTCAGATGGTCGGCGATGACCTTCGCGGTGCGGACCTCCCGATTCGGAAGCTCGGGGTTCTGGTGGAGGTCGTGCCGGATTTCGACGATCTTCGCTTCGACCTTGTCCGCGAGCTGGTCGATCGTGTCGTGGTAGTCCTCCTTGGCAACCGTCTTCCCGGTGGGCTGGTGGGCTCCGGTGGGCGCTTTGGGGTCCATGTGGATGCAACCGGTGTGCTTCATGCTGTGCTCTCCGTTGGGTGGGGTTGGGGATGGTGATGGCGTTGCCGGCTGAGTGTCAAGCGGTGCTGGACGGGGTTCGTCCGCCAGGCGAGCCCGGATTGAAGCGCAAGGCGGACAGTCATGTCCGGCCATTTCACGCCATTCAGCGGGTTCGGGCTTCGATGGACTCGCAGGCCGCGTCACCCTCTAGCGCTGCAGCCACTCCAGCTTGCTGGAACACGGCACGTGCAAGGAGCGGGTCTTCCAGTTCCGCCTCCAGACCACGCTGTGCTAGGCGGGCGTGAGCTACCGCTTCGCTTCTTGCTGAAGGGACTGGATCTTGACGGATTGCTCGCGCACCGCCTTCGCCAGGTCC
>JBGUEF010000573.1:0-2031 GCA_041821485.1 Deltaproteobacteria bacterium | reverse complement strand
GCTACGTAGTGGTGACGCGCATTGCGTTCGGCTGGTTTTTCGCGAGGCAGACGCGCGGGGAGGGCGCCGAGGGGTTCTTCCTCGCGGGACACCGCATGCGATGGCCGATCATCGGCCTCTCCTTTTACGTGGCCAACATGGGTGGCAGCAGCTTCGTGGGCCTACCGGGCGCGGGTTACCACAGCGGGGTCAGCGTCTTTCACTACGAGTGGATGCCCGCAGTGCTCATGATCCTATTCGCGGTATTTTTCCTGCCGGTGTTCTTGCGCACACGCATCTTCACGGCGCCGCAGTATCTCGAAGAGCGGTTTGGGCGCGGGTCTAGGCTCGCGTTTTCGGCGATGTTGTTGTTGACGAGCATGCTGGTCGATGCGCCCGGCTCGCTCTACGCGGGGGCGATGGTGCTCAAGACGCTGCTTCCGGGCGTGTCGATTTGGATCACCATCACGGTAGCCGCGGTGGCGGCAGGGGTTTACATCGCCTTTGGCGGTCTCGGCGCGGTGGTGGCCAACGACGCCTTGCAGGCGGTCTTGATTCTCGCTGGCGGCATCGCGATCTCCGTGCTCGCCTGGCAAGCGGTTCCGTCATGGGATGCTGTCGTCGAAGCCGCACCGCCCGGCGCCTTGAACCTCATGCAGCCCGCCAGCGATCCGGTCATGCCCTGGCCCGGGATAGGCGGCGTGTTCATCGTGGGCATGTATTTCTGGTGCACCAACCAGTTCATCATCCAACGCGCGCTCGGTGCGCAAACACTAGACGATGGCCGCTGGGGCGTGCTGTTCGCCGGGCTGCTCAAGCTGCCCAACCTCTTCATTCTCATCCTGCCCGGTGTTCTCGCGACGGTGCTGTATCCCGACCTCGACAACCCGGACCTGGTGTTTCCGATGCTGGCGTTCGACCTTCTGCCGATCGGGCTTCGTGGTTTCATGCTGGCCGTCCTCGCCGCGGCGATGCTGTCGAGCCTGGAGGCGATTCTTCACTCGGCGTCAACGTTGTTCACCATGGACTTCGTACAATCCGCCCGTCCTGACATGGACACGCAGCAGCTCGCGCGCTGGGGCCGCGGCGCCACGCTGGTCTTCATGGTGTTCGCGGTCCTTTGGACTCCCCAGATTTCGCATTTTCCTACTTTGTGGCAGTACCTGCAGTCGATTCTGTCGTATCTGACGCCCCCAGTGGTTGCGGTGTTCCTGCTCGGTTTGTTTTGGCGGCGTGCCAATGGTGCCGGCGCGCTCGCGGGTCTCCTCGTCGGTATTCCGCTGGGCATCGTGGGCTGGGTGGTCATCGAGCTGCTCGGCGTGGTCGAGCTCCAGTATTTGTACGCAGCCATGGCGATGTTCGTGGTGGGCCTCGCGCTGGTCATCGTGGTTAGCCTGCTCACGCCGGCGCCTGCCACGAGCAAGATCGAGGGCCACATGTGGCGTCGCGAAGATGCAGCGACCAAACCCGGTCAGCCCTGGTACCAGGACTACCGCCTGCAATCGGCCGCGCTCGCTGCGATTACGCTCGCGGTCGTCGTTTGGTGGTGGTGATCAGTACCCAACCCCGCCGAAGCGATCGCTGTCGCCCCGATAGATGAAGCCGACGAAGGGCTCGACCCACCACTGCGTGCTGTTGAAGAAATCGCCCTTGCCGCTCATCGAGTACTGGAAGCCGACGTCGAGGTACATGGCGTTCTTGAGGTGAATCCCGAGGCCCGCCTTGCCGGAGAAGCCGGGCGCGAACTGCGCGCCGCCGTCGTCACGGCAGTAGTACCAGCCGCAGGTCTCGCCCAGGAATGCGAAGCTCCAGAGGTTCGCATCGAATGCGCCGGTGACGTACGGCAGTACCGCCTCGATGTTGGGCACCTGGAATCGCACGCCTGGCGAGAAGGACCAGCGTATGAGCGGCTCGAAGCCCGAAGGCTGCACGACGTCCGGGATCTTGTTCGTGTCGATGCCGGTCCATTGCAGGCCCAGACCGAAGTCGAAGACCACCCAGCCGATATCGAAGCCGCCCCAGCCCGTGAAGCTCAGTCCCGGCTTCACGATG
>JBGUEF010000572.1:0-2039 GCA_041821485.1 Deltaproteobacteria bacterium | reverse complement strand
GCGGATCAGACCGTAGCTCTTGAGCTTTCGGTAGAGCGTCGCCGAGCCGATCCGGAGCTGCGCGGCAGTGCGCGTCTGGTTGCCGTCATTGAGCTTCAGTACTGCGAGGATGTACTCCTTTTCGATTTCGCTGAGCGACTGCACAGTTCCGCCGTTCACCACCGGCTTGGGGAAGGCTTCGCGGACCTCCTCAGGCAGGTCGTCGAGGTCCACACGACGTCCACGTGCCAGCGCGACAGAACGCTCCATGGCGTTCTCCAGTTCGCGCACATTGCCCGGCCAATCGTACCGTAGGAGCTGATCAGCAACCTGTGGGACGAGGCCAGCGATCTTGCGTCCCATCCGAAACGCTGCGTCCGCGAGCAGCACCCGAGCGAGCGGCAGGATGTCTTCTTTGCGGTCGCGGAGCGGCGGAACGTCCAGCTCTACAACCTTGAGCCGATAGTAGAGGTCCTGCCGAAAGTCGCCGTCTTCGACCTCGGAGGAAAGATCGCGGTTGGTGGTCGCCAGAACACGAACATCTACCGGCCGGCTCTTGTTCTCCCCGACCCGACGAATCTCCCGCTCCTGAAGCACCCGCAAGAGCTTGACCTGCATACCTGACGAGATCTCACCGATCTCGTCCAGCAGGAGTGTCCCGTGGTTGGCCGCTTCGAAGAGGCCGGGCCGGTCCGATGCCGCACCAGTGAAGGCGCCGCGTTTGTGTCCGAAAAGCTCGCTCTCGAGCAGCGTCTCGGTAATGGCTCCACAGTTGACGGCGACGAAGGGTCCTGCTGCGCGCATCGATTCGTTGTGGACGAGGCGCGCGACTCTCTCTTTTCCGACACCGCTCTCGCCGGTGATGAGCACCGTGGCATCGACCTTCGCCACGCGGCGTGCCAGGTCCACTACGTGCTGCATCTTCGGACTCTTGGCGACGATTCCCAGCGGCTCGTCCACGTCGCTCGCCACGCTGACCACCGCATGACGGTGCGCCCGGAGCTTGTCCTCTGCTGCCTTCAACGTCTCCGTGACCGCGCTGAGTGAGACGTCGAGACACTCTTTGAGCCGTCCGGAGTCGAAGAAAATGAGCTCCTCGGCGTGTTCGTCACCCCACTCCTCGCGGGTACGCCCCAGGAGGTGACAGGCCGCATGACCTTCGCCGAGACAGCGGTCTTCGAGGACGTAGATCTCCCTGTTGGTGGTATGGCTGACATAACCGCTCATGAGGCCACAGATCGTCCAGCACACAGCCGAATCGGAGCGACCGAAGTGCAGGAGATGCTGCTCGGCCTCGTAGGAGGCGAGCAGCATCGCTCCCGTCTTGGACAGCGGATCCTCACTTCCCGGCTGCGTGCGGAAGAGCCCCTCAAGCGTGTAGATGTGGGGGCCGGCGCGCCGCCAGTCTTCATTGCTCGCCCACTCAAACTCCTCTTGCATGGCCGCCGCCATCCGCCAGCCGTGGGCAAAACCAAACTGGGTGAGCACCGCGCGGGCAGCCGTCAGGCCAAAGTTGTCGACAAGATACTGCCGAAGAAGCCCCATGGCCACGGCGTCGACCAGGAGTGCGCGCTGTCCGGCAAAACGGATCACGCCTCCCTCGGGGTCCAGTTCCAGGAGTTCCTCGTGATGCAGATCCTCGACGCGCATCGGTTGCCTCCTTCATATTGAAGGTACCATAACTTCATTTTGATCGAATCAGCTGGCAGTCGGAGGTCCATATGTTTCGCAACCCACTGAAAACAAAGAGCCCTCGCCGATGGCACGATAAATGCGAACGACATATGTAGACAGTCCGCCGTCAATGGATTCCGGTCGATGCCAGCAAGCTGCGGACGACTGGCCCGAACACAGGCGCGCGAACACGCGCCAACGAGCTCAGGAGGCTTCAGACAATGGGTGATCGAACAGATTTTGGAACAGAGATTGTGCCAGGCACCGAACCCGAATTCGTTGGACCAACACGTTCTCTCAAGGACATGCACGACACAACAACAGCAAAAGAAACAATCAAGACAACAACAGCAAAGAAAACTATCAAGTTCGTGAAGAACTGCGGA
>JBGUEF010000571.1:0-2048 GCA_041821485.1 Deltaproteobacteria bacterium | reverse complement strand
CGTCGCGGCCCAGCCGCCGACGACGTTCGCAGTGGCCGCGTCAACATCGCCTCCCCAGTCGCCGGTGCCAGACGGATCACCGCAACCAAGGATCGTACCCAAAAGGGTTACAAATAGGGCCTTGTATGCCTTTGGGGGTTTCATGGGGCAAGGTAGGTGGAAGTATCATGGGTGGTTCATTGTTCATAGAGTGAACGGGTGTCTGCACCCGGCGATCTCACCAATCGGTGAGCTGTCCAACGTTTGCCGCCATGCGGAAAACTTGGTGCTCCGGGTGGGCGGCCCGAAAGTCGCTGAGTGGAACGCATGAGCCGCCGCGCACGCCGCAAGACAGAAACGCTGAGCCGAATCGAAGACGCGGGTTGGGAGCTGTTCACCACCCGTGGCTACGAGGCCACGTCCACTCGTGAGATCGCCGAGGCCGCGGATATCGCGGCAGGCACGCTCTTCAATTACTTCCCCGAGAAGCGCAACCTGCTGATCCACCTGATGCAGCGCCAGATCGACGGGGCGCTGACTCGCGCATTCGAGACGATGGCGCCGTCGACCCTCGAAGGGGAACTGACGCATGTGTTTGCATCGCTCACACGGTGCTACGCGAAGGAGCGGAGACTGAGCCGAGTCTTCATCAAGGAGCTCTTGTTCACCGATGGCGTGCGGCGCGCGGAGTCCGCGGCCTGGACATTCGATCTGGTGAAGCGAGTGGCTGGCCTGGTGAGGAATGCGCAGCGGCGAGGCGAGCTAGACCCGTCGATCGAGCCGATGGAAGCGGCGCAGCAGGTCTTCAGCACGCACTACTTCGGTCTCGTCACCTGGCTGGGCGGCACGATCCCTTCACAGACCGCCCAGGAAGAGCAGTTTCAGGCGTCGCTACGCTTGCTTCTTCGCGGCTTGCGTCGAAGCGCGGCTTAGCCTGACGCTGACGTCCAGGACCGCGGCCGCGATCTCTTCGGGCACTTCTTCTTGCAGGAAATGGCCGGCTTGGGTCTCGGTGACGGGCGGATCTCCCAGGAGAGCTTTGGTACGCTTCAGGGCGCGGGCAAGCACGGGATCACGGCGACCCCAGACCATGGCCTTGGGGCCATCAAAGCTGCGAACGAACGCCGCGCCCTCATCGAGCGCCGGGATTGAGGGATGACCCGCGCGATCGACGGCCATGCGAGCCGTTGCAAGTGGGGCAACGCGGTCAGCGATTCGCCGGAACGGGTAGCGATACGCCCGGGCGACGTTGCCCGTGATGCTGGACTTGTCGCCCTGAGCGAGATGCAAAGCTGCTTGCGGTAGCGGCAAGACACGAAACACGAAGTCGCTGACCACAGGCATGTGGGAGAATCGGTGGAACGGGGTCGGCTTGAATCCGGGGGGCGGCGCATCGAGGACCGTGTTGAGAACAACCATGGCCCCGAGGCGATCCTGACGGGTGGTGAATGGATGCACGCCGATCGCTCCGCCCCAATCCTGGCAAACCAAGGTGACCTCATGGAGGTCGAGTTGATCGATCAGCGACCCGAGCCAGTTGCTGTGATTGCGTATCGTGTGCGCCGCGAAATCGCGAGGCTTGTCGCTGAGGCCGAAGCCGATCAGGTCGGGCATGATCAGGCGAAGGCCCTGCCCTTGTAGACACATCGCGACCTTGCGATAGAGAAAACCCCAAGTCGGGTTGCCATGAACCATCAGCACGGGCCTGCCCCGGCCAGTCTCCATGACATGCATCCGCAGCCCGTCGCCTACATCGACGCAGTAGCGGGTAAACGGAACTTCCTTGGCGATCCACTCGGGAAGATCGGGCGCCGGCAGCTTCTCCACGGCGCGAGATTACCCCTTCAGGCACCCGCGGGAAAGCGGTCAGTGTCAGCGCCGGTGCCAGTGCTGGTGCCGGTGTCCGTGCTAAGAGGACGCCTGCATGAAACCGATCCGAGTTGACCGTCATATCGCTGCGCCGCCCGCGGCCGTCTTCGAGGTGATCCTAGACGTCGACCGTTATCCGGAATGGAATCCCTTCACGCCACGAATGACCGTGCGCACCGATGAAATGGCGGTGGGCAAAG
>JBGUEF010000570.1:0-2050 GCA_041821485.1 Deltaproteobacteria bacterium | reverse complement strand
CCTGAGTGATGAGAACGACTAGCTTGCGGCTTTCTTCAGACATTGTTTCTTCTCCAGATTCTTTGCTTGTTGCGGCGGGTTCAAAAGGGTCGGGTTAGGGCTTCACGGCGACGAGCGAGATGCTCTGCACTTCGTATTTGGTTGTCGCGCCATTGGCCTGGTCGCTGATGAATCGGTACTGCGGGTTCGGCTGCACGACCTGGATGCTGAAGCCAGCGTCGACGATGGCCTGCTGATAGGCCTGGCGATGCATGGCGCCTCCGATGCACGCGGCCCACAAGGTGGCGTTGCAGACGATGCCGTTGGGGAGCTCGACGCCGGTCACGATGTCACTGAGTGCGATGCGTCCGCCCGGCCTCAGTACACGGGCCGCTTCCTTGAAAGTGGCTTCCTTGTTGGCGACGAGGTTGATGACGCCGTTGCTGATGACGGAGTCGAAGCTCTCGTCTTCGAAGGGAAGCTGGTCGATGTAGCCCTTGACGTACTCGATGTTCGAGAAGCCGCCCCGTTGCCGAAGCTCGGTGGCTTTCTCGAGCTGGCCATCCGTCATGTCGATCCCGACGACCTGGCCGGTGGGGCCGACCTTGAGCGACGCGACGAAGGAATCGAGGCCGCTTCCGCTGCCGAGGTCGAGGACGCGCTCGCCTGGTTGCAGTGCTGCGAGGTCGAAGTGGTGACCGACACCCGCGAATGAATCCATCGACGGGGCTGGGACCCGGTCGAGATCGTAAGGCGAGTAGCCGAGACGCTCGGCGAGGGCTCGCCCCATTTCGAAGTGGAAATCTCCGTGCGGGTCGTTCGCGACGCGCTCGTACATGTCTTTGACTTGGCTTTCAACTGCGTGTGTATCGACGGTGTTCATGGTGTCTCCTCCGTGGTTGCCGGATTGTTTTGCAACTGCCGTGCCACACCTCGCCGCCGACGTTCGGTTCCGCTTTTTGCAGAGAAACGCCCACGGCTTACTGGGAGAAGAGCGCCCTCATATCCTTTCGGACATGTCCTTTTGGACATGAGAAAGCTCGGCTTATGTCCGATTTTGTATTATCGCTCGGTCATGACAGCCGCCCGCGTTCTCGTCGTCGATGATGATCCTGCAATCCGCAAGATCATCGCGGATCGCATGCGTGCCCAGGGGCACGAAGTAGAAGTCGCCATCGACGGCGAAGCGGCGCTCGCGGCCGTGTCCGACTTCGACCCCGAGCTCGTGCTCCTGGATATGAAGATGCCCAAGATGGACGGGTTCGAGGTGCTTGAGGCGTTGCGGCGCAGCGAGTCGCCGCCCCAGGTGGTGATGATCACCGCGCACGGCAACATCGAGCGCGCCGTCCGTGCCATTCAACTCGGCGCTGCCGACTTCATCGCGAAGCCCTTCGAGGCGGCCCAACTCGACCACACTGTGTCGCGCGTGCTCGAAGCGGCTGGCCTTCGCCAGCGCTTGCAACGGCTCGAGACGCAGCTCTCCGATCGTCACACGCTCGTGCGTGGCGGTTCGAAGGCCATGAAGGAGGCGCTTGGGCTCGCGGGTCGCGCAGCCGCGAGCAATGCCACGGTGCTGCTTCTCGGCGAAAGCGGGAGCGGCAAAGAGGTGATGGCCCGGCACATCCATCAGCAAAGCCCGCGCGCAAACGAGCCGTTCATCGCCCTCAACTGCGCGACGCTGTCTGGTGATCTGCTGGAGAGCGAGCTGTTTGGTCACGAGAAGGGCGCGTTCACGGGCGCCCACAAGTCGAAGCCTGGCAGCATCGAGCTGGCCGAGGGCGGGACGCTATTCCTCGACGAGGTTGGCGAGCTGGGTGTCGCGGTGCAGGCCAAGCTGCTTCGCGTTCTGCAGGAGCGCCAGTTTCAACGCGTCGGCGGCACGAAGACTCTCGACGCGGACATTCGAATCGTGGCGGCGACCAACCGCGACCTCCGCAAGGCCGTCGAGGACGGTGGGTTTCGCGAAGACCTCTACTATCGCCTCAACGTCGTGTCGGTTCGGCTACCGCCGCTCCGAGAGAGGCCGGAGGACCTGCAGCCCCTCGTCGAACACGCGCTTGCTCGATACACC
>JBGUEF010000569.1:0-2055 GCA_041821485.1 Deltaproteobacteria bacterium | reverse complement strand
GCTTCGCCTGCATACTGCGCCTGGACTCGTGCAGCGCGCTGCACTCGTACAGTCACAAGCGAATGCCATTTCCCGCTCCACCTGGCGATGACGGCTCCGCTTTGCGGGGCCGTTTTTCGTTATAGCCCTGGCACCATTTGGTCGAGCGACGCGGAGGCCGCACTTATCGGTCCTAGAGTCGACGCGGTTGCGTGACGATATCAATTTCTCGTCAACCTCGGTCAAATCTTCCAAATCTTCGCTTCTACCCTGCGACGCCGTAGCCAATGGTGGCCGCGTTGGTGAAACGAATCGGTCCGCTGCCAAAGCGCTCGACGATGAGCTGAGCAAGCGCGTCATGCACCCGCTCCTTCGCGCCCGGGCCCACGCGGTCAAAGAGCGCCTGGACCGGCGGCGCGCCCACCGTCAGCATCGTCCAGATCTCCTCGAAGGACTCGAGTTCGAGCTCGCGGAACTCCTTGTCGACGCCGACGTCGGTAAACCCGGCAGCCTCCATCTCGGCCGCGAAGCGTCTGGGATCGGCGAGGTTGAACACGGGCGGAGGCCCGTGCGGGGGGGGCAAATCGGGGAACGCGACTTTCACCGCCTGAAGAAAGATCGCGAACGTCTCGAACTCGTCGGGGCCGGTCCAGCCGCTCACCGCGGCGCGCCCGCCCGGCCTCAAGACACGGCGGAGCTCGGAAAAGCCCTTGGCTCGATCGGGGAACAACATCAGAGCAAAGCTGCAAGCGGCGCGATCGAAGCTCGCATCCTCGACCGACAGCGCCTGGCCGTCCATGACTTCGAAGCTCACGTTGGTCTGCCCCATCTCCGACAGACGCTCCCTCAGCACCTCGATCATCCCCGGCGCGAAATCGGTTGCCAGCAACGAGGCGACTTTCGGAGCGAGGTTCACCGTAAGCGCGCCGGTGCCGGCTGCGACCTCGAGGGCATTCATGCTGGCGTCGACCTCGAGGTGCCCGACGAGCGCTTCTGCGAATGGCTCCATCATGCGCGGGGCCACGGCTTCGCCGTAGCCACGGCTGGCCGCGCCCCACTGGCTGGGCGACGGAGGACTCGGAGGCGACGCCATATCCGGCGACGATATCACAGGGTCCCGCGAGTTTGTCACGCTCCAAGTCGCCGCCCGCGTGCCTTTCGCGCCGCAGTGAGTGTGCTTGAGCCGCACAGTGAGCGGGGTCAGAGACAACAAGCGCAGTCTCCTAACTCATTGGGCCGGTTTGGGGTCGGGCGAGCTCTTCATCGCCAGGTGTCGATGGTGGCCTGCATGGCGTCGATGACCCGTCCGATTTCGTTTTCGTCCGCGCCGCCCCTGACGGTGAGGTTGAGACCCAACATGAAGGTCATGAACAGATCGGTTCGTTGGTCGGTCACGCTGTTGCTGGCGGTGCCCCCAGGCTCCGCCTGACGGATGAGTCCTCGTAGGCGTTCGCGTAGTGCCTGGCGAAACGCGACGCCGAAGCCTTCGAAGCCGGGGGCGGTTCCGCTGAGCTCGCTCGAGCTGTTGACGAGGAGACAGCCCCATTGGCCGGTGCCTGAGACGAGGTCGCCTCGCAGGCGCTCGAGGAAGGCGTGGATTCCGTCGATCCCAGGCCCTGCCTGCTCGACGAGCTTCGAGAACATGTCCATCCGGGCGTCGAGGTAGCGTTGGAGGATCCTGGCAAACAGCTCCTCCTTGCTGCCGAACGTGCTGTAGAGGCTCGATTTGTGGACGCCGCTGGCGTCGACGAGGTCGGCCATCGAGGTCTGAGAGTAGCCCTTTCGCCAGAAAAGCTGGGTCAACTCGTCCAAAACGGCGTCTTCGTCGAAGAGCCGTGGCCGCCCTCGGGACCGCGTATTCATGCTGCTCACACCCATACCCTAGACACTTTACACAATATTGGAACCCTCGGTAGCAAAATGCCTTGACATTTAACTACCGAGCGGTAGTTAATGTGTGAAGGCCCCGCAAGGGAACTATTCAGCCTGGGAGCCTCGGGAGACTAGCCGTGCACAAAACACCCCAAACCCTCCGACACACGACGTTACAAATCGCTCTGGCCGGGGCCCTCGCCT
>JBGUEF010000568.1:0-2059 GCA_041821485.1 Deltaproteobacteria bacterium | reverse complement strand
TCGATAAGGGCCGCATGGTCGACGAGTACATCGCAGTGTACCGGAGCATTCTGGACGGCTCCGCTTCGAAGAGCACCGCGTGAGCGCCGATCCTCACTCGACCCGGGGCGTGCCCTTTCGACTCGGCGTCAACTATTGGCCGGCTCGGACGGCGATGGGCTGGTGGACCGCATTCGACCCGGCGGAGGTCGCGGCAGACTTCGGTCGCATCGCAGGGTGCGGATTCGATTCAGTCCGCATCTTCCTCACGTGGGAGGACTTCCAGCCAACCCCGTCGCGCGTCGAATCGACGATGGTCGATCGCCTCGTCTCGACCCTGGACGAGGCGAGCAACGCCGGACTCTCGGTCATGCCCACGCTCTTCACGGGCCACATGAGCGGCGTGAACTGGATCCCTTCGTGGGCTCTCCGTGAAGAGGCGGGCAACGATCGATTCCGCGTGGTCTCCGGAGGCCGAGTCGCGGCGTCGCGCATCGCGAACTGGTACTCTGACGCGTCCGTTGTTCGGGCGCAGTCGGCGCTCGCGCGTGAGGTCGCGGGTGCGCTCGCAGGGCACAGGGCTCTATGGGCATGGGACCTCGGAAACGAAAATTCCAACTGCGCGGTCCCCCCCGACAAAGCCCACGCCCGTGAGTGGCTCTTGCGAGTGACGGACGCCATCCGCGCGGCCGACCCCCGTGCGCTCGTCACGCTGGGGCTCCACATGGAAGACCTCGAGCAGGACCGAAACCTCGGCCCGCGCGAGGCCGCCGAGGTCTGCGACTTTCTGCAGATGCACGGATACCCGGGTTATGCCGGGTGGGCGGACGGCCCCACCGATGAGCGGGTCTTGCCGTTCCTCGCTCGGTTGACGCGATGGCTGAGCGGCGGCGCCGATGTCCTCTTCGCCGAGTTTGGCGTGCCGACCACAAAGCCTGGTGAGTCCGCCCCTGAACGATCCCTCGACGCCTCCGGACCCGCGCTGGTCGAAGAACAGGCAGCCGCTTCGTACATCGAGCGCGCCCTCGCCGCGCTGCTCGAATGCGGGAGCACAGGCGCGCTGCTCTGGTGTTATTCCGACTACGTAGAGGCGATCTGGGGACTCCCTCCGCTCGACCTCGCGGTCCACGAGCGATCCTTCGGGCTGTGGCGCGCCGATGCCTCCCCGAAGCCGGCGGTCGCCGTGGTCGCAGCGTTCGCGAAACGATGCGCCACGCCCCTCGCCGAGAGTCGCCTCGCAGACTCGAGGTGGATCGACGTCGACGCCGCTGAGTTTTACCGCGCGCCTGCGTCCGAGCTGCCGCGCTTGTACCGGCGCTACTGCGAGGCGATCGGCGCGTTGGAAGGACCCCCCGCGAACGTCAACGAGCCCGGGTGAGCTCCGAGAGAAGGTCATCGAGGCGCACGGTGGCAATGCGGGTCCCGACGTCGGCGAAACCATAAGGCAGTACCAGGAACTCGCCTGAAATCATGCTTCCGCACGAGTAGACGACATTGGGCACATAGCCGTCGCGCTCGTCTTCCGCGGACTCGAGCAGGGGCTCGGCGAGGTGACCGATCACCCGTGCGGGGTCCTTCTTGTCGAGCAGGATGGCTCCGAGAGCGTATTGGCGCATCGCCCCGACGCCGTGCGTGATCACAAGCCACCCCGCTTCGGTCTCGAGCGGGGATCCGCAATTGCCGAGCTGCGTGATTTCCCAGCTGCGCTCGGGCGTCTGGATCACCTCGCTCTGGTGCCAGAAACGGACATTGTCCGACCACATCAGGAAGTTGTTCTCGTTGTCGAGCCTGGAGAGCGCGGCATAGCGCCCGTCGATCTTGCGGGGAAAGAGCGCGATGCCCTTGTTCTTGGCGGACGCGCCGTTCAGCGTCGCGATTCGGAAACTCACGAAATCGGCCGTCTCGATCAGCTGTGGGAGGATTTGATAACCGTCGAACCCCGTATACTGAGCGAAGTACGTCACGGTTCCGTCGTCACGGGTGAAGCGGACGAAGCGAGCATCTTCCATCCCTTGACTCTCGGTCGGTCCCGCCGGAAAGAGGACACGCTCGGAGAGCTTCGAGTCTGCGGCGAACGAGC
>JBGUEF010000567.1:0-2059 GCA_041821485.1 Deltaproteobacteria bacterium | reverse complement strand
CAGGGCGTGTTCGACGCATCGGAGATGAGAATCCTCCGCAACCTGTTTCTCTTCGGCTCGCTGCGCACCAGAGACATCATGACGCCACGCACCGTGATGTTCTCGCTCGAAGAGAACACGGTGGTGCGGGATGCGATCGCCGAGCGGGGCTCTATGGTTTTTTCACGCATCCCGATTTGGAAGAAGACACCTGACCAGGTGACCGGATACATCCTGAAAGACCAACTGTTGCTGCGCGCTGCGCGAGACGAGCTCGATGTGCCGGTTCACGCCTTTGCGCGAGAGGCGTTGATGGTGCCTGATACCGTCGCACTCCCCGCTCTGTTCGAGAAGCTCCTCGACAGCCGCGAGCATATCGCGGTGGTCGTCGACGAGTACGGCGGCGTGGACGGCGTGGTCACCATGGAAGACGTTCTCGAGACGCTCATTGGACTGGAGATCGTCGACGAGATGGACTCGGTGCAAGACATGCGAGCCATGGCCCGTTCCAAGTGGGAAGCGCGTGCGAAGCACTTCGACAGCGACCCTCCCGACCCGCCCCTGGACCCCACCCAAGGCTCATGAGCGCCTCGCTCACGGACGGCGGCCTTCCTGCTTCGAGCCTCGGACGGTGGCTCTATGCGCTCAAGCCCGCCAGCTGGCCGAAACTGTTCGTGCCCGCATTCTTCGGCCAGGTCCTCGGCGTAAGCCCCGGAGAGAAGCTCGACCTGCCCGCGCTCGGATGGGGGCTCGGCTTCACGATGCTCGGGCTCGGGTTCATCGTCCTGATGAACGATTGGGGCGATCGAGGTGTCGACACGATCAAACGAAGAATGTTTCCCGACGGGTGCTCCCCGAAAACGATTCCGGACGGTATCCTCGACGCCCGGGCGATCGCAGCTGTGGGCATCCTCCTCGGAGCCGCTACGCTACTCGTCGCCGCCGGCGCCGAGCTCGCTCTTCATCGGCCGGTCGCGTTCGAAGGAGGGCTCGCATGCATGCTGATCTTCGTGGCGTATACGCTTCCCCCCCTCCGGTTGAACTACCGTGGCGGGGGAGAGCTCCTGGAGATGCTCGGCGTCGGGGCGGCGCTCCCGCTCTACAACGCGTACTTGCAGGGAGGCGACATCGCTCCGCGAGTCTGGCCTTGGATCGCGGGCTTCTCCGTGTTGAGCCTCGCCAGCGGCGTGGCGAGTGGCCTCTCCGATGAAGAGAGCGATCGCGCCGGGGGGAAGCGCACCATTGCCTCCGCCTACGGGAACGTCGCCGCTCGCAGGTTGACCGAAGCGTGCGTGTTGCTCGGGGGTGCAATCTGGGTGGCCGGGTCCGTCCTGAGACCCGATTGGGTGCCGGTTTGGGCGGCCGCGCCGGCCGTGGCGATCGTGCTGTGGAACCTCGTTGCGATGCGGAAGGTTAGCCACACGGCCGTCACCAACGCGTTTCGAGCGCAGAGCGCGTACAAACGCTTCCTTCACCGGGCGATCTGGCATAGTACAACCGTGGCTGCGGTCCTGCTGTGGCTACGACCGGGTTTGCAATGACGGCGCGCGCGATAAACGAGACGAACACGCCTCTGGCGGAGGTAGAAGCCAGGATCGAGCAGCGGCCCTGGGGCCGTTTGACCCTCGACCCCAGCCGGCCATCCGCAACCTCGCTGACCGACCTCGTTTCCCGGTTGGCCGACATCGGCCAGTCTCCTCACTTGGCAGCCGCGGCCTCGACCGTCGCCGAAGCGCAGCTGGAGAGCTTTCCCGAGAATCTATTCTGGGATTTCGATTTCTATCTGGCGTCCATCCATCGCGGTGCCTCGACTGCCCCCGACTACGCGGGTTACTTGGAGAGAGTCACAGGCATCACGGTGGGCCTGATGAGGGCCTACGGCCAGCAATCGACGATCCGGTTTCGCTATGTACACGACTTCATGTACGGGTTTGACTGGGCCCGCTGGGTCCGCCGTGCCCCAGAAGTGCGTAGCAGCGTCGAGCCTTTCGGTCTCGAATTTCTCCGGCAGACCGAAAGTCGAGGCCGGGACATCGTCACGCTGATCGAAGCCGACGACGACTGGTACCCGAGGCTAGCC
>JBGUEF010000566.1:0-2060 GCA_041821485.1 Deltaproteobacteria bacterium | reverse complement strand
GGCCCCGCCGTCGACGTTGGCGCGCAGGTAGGCCCACTGCTCGGGATTCTTGGCCAGCATCTCCATGCCGCCCGCGATAGCGTTCCGGGTGGTCTCGACCCCGCCCGCGAGCAGGAGCGCGTGCTCGAATAGCAGCTGGTCTTCATCGAGCTTCTCTCCGTCGATCTCGGCGTGCATCCACTTGAGCAGGAGGTCGGCGTCCGTCGGGTTGCCCTCTCGCTCGGCGACCATCTCCGCATGGTGCTCGCAAAACTCTCCAAAGGCGTCGTTGACCTCGTCGGTCACGTACTGAGGGCCCTGTCCGCCCGGGACCATCACTCCGATCCAACGTCGCAGAGTCGGACACTTCTCGCGTGGCACCCCGAGCATGTCCGCGATCAGCATGGCTGGCAGGGGCGACGCAAACCCCTCGACGATGTCGACCTCGCCCCGGTCCTCGAAGGCACCGATCAACTCGGCGACGATCTTCTCGCAGAACTCCTCGCTCTCGCGCATCGCTCTGGGCGTGAAGCCTTTGGACACGAGGCTGCGCTGCTTGGCATGCTGCGCGCCATCCTGATGGAGCATGGAGGGATCCGGCGGAATGTACGGCCGGTTCCCCTCGGTCGAGCAGAAGTCCACAGGGTTCTTCGAGATCTCGACGATGTCGTCGTAGCGGAACGCGTACCAGAGCTCGTTGTGCTCATCCCAGTAGATGGGATCGTTCTCACGCAGATAGTCATACATCTCCCAGGGGTCGTCGTGCGTCTCGGGGGCGCACATGTCGACGCCCCTGTATTTCAGATCGGACATGGGCAGCTGCGACTCGTTCATGCCGGGAGGATAGGAACGGCGCCCTCGGACCCCTCATTCGAATTTGGCTCCCTGGCATAGGCAGGGCTTATACTTCTCTCCGGAGATTCGGTGCTATGTTGCCACCCGGAATCCATGCGCCCACACACAATCCAGGTTGCGGACGACTTCTTGAACGTCCGCGGGTCGTTCAAGATTGTCGGCGCCGTCGACATCGGCACGCAAGCCTCATTGGTCAGGCGGCGCAACGGTAGGTTTGTCTTTCTCGACTCCTATGCCTTGAGTGGCGCGGTTGAGCGGGAGGTCCTCGAGCTGACTCATGGCGGCAAGGACATCGAGGCGGTTCTCAACGTGCACCCCTTCCACACGGTGTTCGCGCGCAAAATGCACGAGCGATTTCCCCACGCGAAGCTCTACGGGACTGCGCGTCACGTGTCCCGGTTTCCTGAGCTCCCCTGGGAAGCGCTCCGAACCGAGGATCCCGAGCTGCACACCCTGTTCGCCGAGGACTTCGAGTTCTCGGTGCCGCGCGGCGTCGACTTCATCTCCGCCAACGAGAACGTTCATTTCTCGTCCGTGCTCGTCCTGCATCGTGCCTCGAAAACCATCCACGTAGATGACACGCTCATGTACGTTCGTCTCCCCAAGATGATGGGCCTGCTCGGCTTGAAAGATTCGATGAGCTTTCATCCGTCACTCGCCAAGGCGCTCGAGAAGCGCCCGGGCGCAGCACGGGATTTTCGAGATTGGGCCGCAGCGTTGATCGAGCGCTGGCGGGATGCCGAGAACCTGTGTGCAGCCCACACGGCGACCTTGACCGCAGAGAAGAACCAGGGGGCCCCGATACACAGCCGCATCCTCAAGGCGCTCGGCAACGTCGACGGAAAGCTGACGGCGCACGAACGGAAATACGGATAATCGGCAAGGAACAGCCCCTTTTTGGATCGTTTTGACGCCTCGCGCGTCAGAACGAATATGGCCAAGGATTCAAAGCTTCACCTTCGCATTGCGAGCCCCTGCAAGGCGCCCTGGGAGAACATGGACGGCGATGAGCGCGTTCGGTTCTGCCGGGACTGCAATCGGAATGTCTACAACCTCTCCGCGATGACGGAACGCGAGGCACGACGCGTCGTTGCCGAGCGGGAAGGGCGCCTTTGCGTTCGCTTTTACCAGCGGCGCGACGGGACCGTGCTCACGTCCGACTGCCCGGTCGGCGCAAAGCGGGCCTTCTTCGTGTCGGGAGCCCGCGCTGCGCTCGCCGTGGCAGG
>JBGUEF010000565.1:0-2062 GCA_041821485.1 Deltaproteobacteria bacterium | reverse complement strand
GTGCTCGGCAGCAACAGCGACGAGGGCACCTTGTTCCACGTTCTTCAACCAGAGGTCGAGACCGAAGCCGAGTATCTGGAGGCTCTCGAGCGCCGGTTTGGCGAGACGGTTGCAGCGCAGGTCGCGGAGGCCTACCCGGTGACGGACTTCGATTCCCCGCAAGATGCGCTCGAACGCGTGACCGGCGATGAGGGCCTCGTCTGCTCCGTCCGCGATACCGCAAAGCGCGCGGCGGCTGCAGGTCTCGATGTCTTTCTCTACAACTTCGAACGACCTATCCCCATCCCCGCCTTGCAAGGCTTCGACCTGGGCGCGACCCATGGCGCCGAAATCGCCTACGTGTTCGGATCGATCGGGCCTGACGTAATCGGGGAAGATGACCTCGCCCTGAGCGCGACGATGCAACGGTACTGGGGAAGATTTGCGGCGACCGGTGATCCCAATGGCGGCAACGATCTCGCGTGGCCGATGTTCTCGGCGGACGACGACATGCGACTCAATTTCAACGTGACCCTGAGCACGGTGCCAGACTTTCGAAGCGACGTCTGCGCACTTTGGGAGTCCATCTACGACAGCGAGTTCTAGGTCGGCGTAGGCGCCTCTGGCTCTCGCTTCTATTTGCGTTCGCCGTATCCATCGTGCGGCTTCTGAATCGACCCGGGCTACGTGACCGGTTTTGCAAGCCGGGGTCTGGGCGAGACTCCCTGGCATTTTTGAACGGCGTTTGATATGGAGCGATCATGAGTATGTGAGCGACCGTCCCGAGGGTCATGTGATGGGGAAAGATATTCAACAGAGCGTCGAGCTGCCGGCTTCTCCCGAAGCGCTCTTCGAGATGTATGTTGATGCGAAGCAGCACTCGGCATTGACCGGGAGCGAGGCGACGGTCTCGCGCGAGCCTGGGTCCGCGTTTTCTGCGTTTGGAGGGGCGCTGAGCGGACGGATGGTCGCGACGGTGCCCGGGCGCCTCGTGGTGCAGACCTGGCGCTCGACGAACTTTGCCGCGGACGACCCCGACTCGATCCTCGTGCTCGCGTTTTCGGAGGCACCGTCAGGCGGGCGCATCGACCTGGTGCATACCGGCGTCGCGGATCGTGACTACGAAGGCGTGACCGAAGGGTGGAAGAAGTTTTATTGGGACCCCTGGCGGGCGTTCTTGCAGGCGCGCGAAACGCCCACGTGAAAACCTCCACCACATCCGCCGTCCTCCCGTGCACACCCGACGCGTTCTGGGCGGCCTTCCTAGACGAGTCGTATCTCCGCGCGCTCTACGTCGACGAGCTCGAGTCCCGCGGGTTCGCCGTCCTCGAGATTGGTGACACGACACGCAAGCTGCGCATCGTCCCCAAGATGAAGCTCCCCGCTCCGGTCGCCAAGCTCATCGGCGAAAGCTTCGCCTACGAAGAACACGGCACGCTCGACCGCGCCACAAACGAGTGGACCTGGCAGATGGTGCAGCCCGCAAACCTCGACCCCAAGAGCAAACCCCGAAAAGACGCCGTCACCATGCACGGCACCGTCCGCATCGCAGCCTCCGGCAACGGCCATTGCCGCCGCACCGACAACTTCACGGTCGAGGCGAAAATCTTCGGCCTCGGCGGCCTCATCGAATCGAGCATCGAAAAAGAGCTCCAGAGCGCACGCGCCAAGGAGTACGCGTTTCTCACGCGATGGTTCCTCTAGGCCGTCGCAGAAGCCGTCGCCCCAGCGCTCACCAGGCCCATCCTACCCAATCGCTTCACACACCCGGGCGACATACGCAGCCAAACTTTCCGTGATCCCGGGGATCTCCGCTTCCTCTTCGGGCGTAATCGGATTGACGAAAGCGCCGGTGCAAAACGCGTCCGCGAGCGATTGCCTCAGCTCTTCGGAAGCGCAGGGTGGAAGTTCGGACGGCGCGTCGATGGCGAGCCACGCTTCAAGCAATGCATTGCTGTCCGCTATGGATTGCGCCAGCGCCGCGTCGGAAAGACGGCTTTGCCGAAAGTCCGATGCTCGGAAGAATGCCCGTGGATTGTCGCGTTCGGTGTCGGACCGCCTAGGGTGTGATCAGGCCTTGACC
>JBGUEF010000564.1:0-2062 GCA_041821485.1 Deltaproteobacteria bacterium | reverse complement strand
GTCGGAGGTTCGGCGGCGGCGTGATTCTGGAAAGCCAGGGCTGCGAGGATGACCAGGCTAAGCGGGGCCAGGCGCATCGAGAGTCTCCTCCCGTCCAGCCTCTCGCCCCCCACACGATCCTGCCCCCCAGCCGCGAAAGTGGGTATGACCACGCTCGCCAGGTGCTCGCGCTATGCGAACTGCTGGAGGCTGTGGCTCAGGAGCTGGAGCGGCTGGCCACCCCGACGGCAACGCCCCGCTGAAGCGAGGCGCGTCAAGGTTTGGCTGTGGCTGCGCGCCAGTTCAATCGCCGGCTCTGCACGCCCAGCCCCACCAGCCCGCAGGCGAAGAGGAGGGCGGTGGTGGCTCATTCGCCAAGCGCTCCGACACGCTGACTCGAGCAATCAGATGCTAGGGGATGTCCCAGATTCGGTTGATCTTCTGAGAGTTTGAGAGCGGCGGCTCCTTCACCCTCCGTGTATTACGGAGGGGGTCACTACACCACGAAGGAACCGCCACCATGACCAAGCATGCCAAGAAGTCCGATCACCTCCAACTGGTCGACGCCCCGAAGGCGGCGATCGTGGAGATTCCGCTCCCGCTGCTGGGAGCCCTGGGGAACATCGAGCGAACGTTCTTCGAGTTGTGCGTCCACGCGGGCCAGCAAGTGTTGGCTTCGATGATGGAGCAAGACCGCGAGGATCTGTGCGGCCCGCGCTGGAAGCGCGACCCGGATCGGGAGGCCGGCAGAGCCGGGACGGCTCCGAGCGAAGTCACGCTCGGCGGTCGACGCATCGCGATTCCGCGACCGCGCGTGAGGAGCCAAGCGGGCCAGGAGGTGGAGCTTCCCAGCTTTGCCTTCGCCGCAAGCCGCGACCCGCTGGACCACCACACGCTGAAGGCGGTGGCTTGCGGTGTTTCGACCCGGAAGTACGCGCGGAGCCTCGACTTGCTGCCCGGGGGAATTGAGGAACGATCGGTCTCGAGGAGCTCGGTGTCGCGCCGCTACGTGGCGATGACGACGAGGCAGATGACGACCTGGCTGACGACTCCTCTTGGCGGTCGCCACTTTCCCATCGTGATGATCGACGGGATTCACCTCGGGGACCATCTGATCTTGATCGCTCTGGGCATCGATACGGAGGGGAAGAAGCAGGTTCTGGGCCTTCGGGAAGGCGACACGGAGAACGGCCGGGTCGCCAGGGCGCTGCTTCGAGACCTCATCGGGCGGGGTCTCGATCCGGAGCGTGCCCGGCTGTTCGTCATCGACGGCGCGAAGGCGCTGCGTTCGGCCATCGAGAAGATCTTCGGGGATCGGGGCGTGGTCCAACGCTGTCAGCTCCACAAGCAACGCAACATCCTGGGGCACCTGCCGGAGGGGATGCACGCGAGCGTGAAGGCGATTCTTCGCGAAGCCTGGAGCCTGCGCGATGCCAAGCTGGCCAAGACACGACTCGAACGGCTTGCCTCCTCACTCGAAGCCGATCACCCCGGTGCGGCCGCCTCGGTGCGCGAGGGCCTCGATGAAACGCTCACCCTTCAAGGCCTGGGACTCGAGGGCGCGTTGTATCGGAAGCTTCGGAGCACGAACGCGATCGAGAACCTGAACAGCGGCATCGCCACGTACGCGAGGAACGTGAAGCGTTGGCAGGGGGGCTCGATGGTCGTACGCTGGGTGAGCGCCGCGATCGTCGAAGCCGGGAAGAAGTTCCGTCGCGTCCAAGGATGGCGTGACATCGAGAAGCTCGTGAGAGCACTCACCGTGTTCGAAGCCAAGGAAGAAGCGACTGCAGAGCGCGTCGCCTAGAATCCCACCCGGAGCCGCCGCTCAGAGAAGATCAACAGCGGACGGGACAACCCCCGGCCTACACCCAGCGGAGTGAAGCGACTCACATCGGAGCACAGCCCGGCTTGGTGGAGTTATGTCGGTTGTCATAGGGGCGCGAAGGGGCCAGGAAGCAGCGTGTCGGGTCGTTGGGAGCCGTCTGATATACTTGCGCTTGAGTTTCGCTATCACGTTGGTTGGGAGTCGCACTGATGAGAAGCACCGCCAACGCATTGCCTCCGGCCGTGGTGGAGTGGG
>JBGUEF010000563.1:0-2074 GCA_041821485.1 Deltaproteobacteria bacterium | reverse complement strand
GTCCTCTTCTTCCAGCGCTCGCCCCGGGGGTCTGGCGGCTTCAAGTCCGTGCGGATCTGTTCTCGGACAATACGGCGGGGGTGTCGTACGCAACAGTGGCGGAGCCCCAGGGGCCGGGCCGGGCGCGCCAAGCGGCGGAGGCTCTCCTGGCGGATGCGGATCGCGAGGGCCTGGACCCACTCGCCATGGCCATCATCGATGGCGCGGTCTCCGAAGCCGACGACGACGATCTTCTGCGTGCCTTGTTCGCAATTCCAAGCTTCGACGTCGTCGCGATCGGGCCGGGGACGAGCGCGCGCATCGGCGTCGATGAAACGCTTGAACAGAAGCAGGAGCTCCGGCGCTGGCTGGCGGCCGGCACGATCCTGCTGATCGGCCTGGTGGTGAGCATGGTGCTGCTTCGCATCGAGCTCCTAGCCCAGGCACGCGCGCGCCAGTTGCTCGACGACTTCGGAGACGAGGCCCCACGCCCCCGTCGAGGTGATGCCTCGGGCCGGGGCCTCTGGGCGTTCGTGCTCCTGGTCTTCGTGCTGATGGCGGTGCTCGCGCTCTCTAAGCGTTGGTTTTGACTGTCGTTTGCGTGCCTCCCTTGGCCGACTTAGATTGCGTCCGTGTTCAACTCGGTCCTGAAAAAGGTGCTTGGCACCAAGCATCAACGCGAAGTGAAGCGCATGCAGCCCACGGTCGCTGCAATCTCGGCACTCGAAGGCGAGATCCAAAAGCTGTCCGACGCGCAGCTACGCGGCAAAACCGCGGAGTTCCGGCAGCAAGTCGATAACGGCGCTCCACTCGATGATCTGATGATCCCCTCGTACGCCGTGGCGCGCGAGGCCGCCAAGCGCGTGCTCGGAATGCGCCACTACGACGTGCAGCTCGTCGGCGGCATCGTGCTGCACCAGGGCAAAATCGCCGAGATGAAAACTGGCGAAGGTAAGACGCTCGTCGCGACGCTCCCCTGCTACTTGAACGGGCTGGAAGGCAAGGGCGTGCACGTCGTTACCGTCAACGACTACCTCGCGAGTCGTGACGCCGAGTGGATGGGCAAGCTCTACGGCTTCCTCGGGCTGAGCACCGGTGTCGTCGTTCCCGGCCAGAGCAACCAGGTGAAGAAGCGCGCGTACGCCTGCGACATCACGTACGGCCAGAACAACGAGTTTGGCTTCGACTACATGCGCGACAACATGAAGTTCAGCATCTACGATTATGTACAGCGCGATCTGAACTACGCGATCGTCGATGAAGTCGACTCGATCTTGATCGACGAGGCGCGCACACCGTTGATCATCAGCGGCCCCGGCGAGACCGCAAGCGAGAAGTACGAGATGATCAACGAGATCATCCCGCGGCTGCGCAAGGACGAGCACTACGACCTCGATGAGAAGAGTCGGAGCGTGACGCTCACCGAAGACGGCATGGAGCGCTCACAGGAGCTGCTCGGTGGCCGCGGACTGCTTGGCGGTGACGGCAACCTCTATGATCCCGCCAACCTCGAGGCACTTCACATCTTGCAGCAGTGCCTACGGGCCCATGCTCTCTATCACCGCGACCAGCACTACATGGTCTCCGAGGACGGCAAGGTGATGATCATCGACGAGTTCACCGGCCGTGTGCTCCCGGGCCGGCGGTGGTCGGACGGCCTTCACCAGGCGGTCGAGGCCAAAGAGCGCGTTCTGATCCAGAGCGAGAACCTCACGCTGGCCACGATTTCATTCCAGAATCTCTTTCGCCTCTACAAGAAGCTGTCCGGCATGACAGGGACCGCCGACACCGAGGCGACCGAGTTCCATAACATCTACGAGCTCGACGTCGTCGTCATCCCGACCAACAAGCCGATCGTTCGCCTCGATGAAGAGGACCTGATCTACAAGACCGAGCGAGAGAAATTCCGCGCGCTTTGCCTGGAGATCGAAGCGTCGCACAAGCGGGGGCAGCCCGTTCTCGTGGGCACGACGAGCGTCGAGAAGTCCGATGCGGTGGCGCACTTCCTCAACCGCCAAGGTGTCCCGCACAACGTGCTCAACGCCAAGCAGCACGAGCGTGAGGCCTACGTGGTCGCGCAAGCGGGCACGCCGGG
>JBGUEF010000562.1:0-2101 GCA_041821485.1 Deltaproteobacteria bacterium | reverse complement strand
TGAGAAGTCCGGTATCCACTTTGTGGAGAATGCAGGCAGGTTCCTTTGCCAAGGCCCCTCCAAAGTTAACGACAAGTGCAATGCAGAGAAAGCAGCGACCAATCATCTTGAACTTTTTAGAAAGCTTGGGAGCTATGGCGAATTCCGGGTGGCGGTTCATTGGCCAAGGGGGGCTTGGATTCCCCGCTGACGCAGATCAGTTTTTAGGCTCTGCGCCGAACTTCACACCTTCAAGGATCTTTGGCAACTGTTACAGCGATCCAGCGTTACCCGATGTGATCCCTGACCAGCGGAACAAACATCACATCGTGCTGGCGGAGGGCAATCGCCAGTTCTGCTCAGGGTCTTGGCCGTGTGAAAAGGCTCCAGACGAGAGGTGCGTAGTTCGGCTGGCGTCGTGAAGCGCCAGGTCATCATTATTTGGGCCCATGGCGGTCTATGTGAAGACCCATTCGGCACTCTGAGCGCTGAGGGGGCAGATTTCGCCACCGATACGCCGCCTCAAGCCCGCATGGCCCTCATCAGTGGCCCGATGCCGATGATGTTCATGACCCTGGTCAGATTGTAGGCGAGCACGGCGAGCGCCATCTCGGTCTTCACGTTCTTCAACCGCTTCATCAAGAAGTGCGTCGCGCCCATGCGTGCTTTGAGCGTCCCGAACGGATGTTCGACCGTTTCTCTGCGGACGCGCATGGCTTGCGGGTTCTCATCCAAACGGCGTTGGACGTCTTCGAGCACATGCTCGTGCTCCCAACGCGTGATGCGCCGTTGCGCGCCCGTCGTGCATTTTGACTTGATCGCGCAAGACGCGCACGCGTTCGTCCAATAGCGTCGCAGCCTCAGCCCCTTTTCCTCGTTCGTGTAATAGAACTTCAGAGTTTCGCCCGCCGGACAGATGTAGACATCTTTGCTTGCCACGTAGCGGAAGTCAGACTTCACGAACCGGCCTCTGAGCTTGTTGTTGGACGTCTGCGGCTTGGGCAACGTCACTGTAACGTCAGCCTCCACGCATTCCAGAATCTGCTCGCTGGTGAAGTAGCCGCGATCGGCAACGACATCGAGCTTGCCAACGCCGAGTACCGCCTTGGTCATCTTCGACATCGGAGCGAGTTGAGAACGGTCCGATCCACTCGTCGTGACCTCGTGCGCCACGATGAGATGGTGAGTGGTATCGACGGCGGCTTGCACGTTGTAGCCAACAACGCCAGAGCCACGGCCACTGGTTGCCATCGAGCGGGCGTCCGTATCGGTCAGCGAGATCTGGTTGTCTGGTTGAGCCAGACGCTGCTTGTCGAGCGCTTCAAGGCGCTGCATCTCTTCTTGCAGCTTGGCGATCTTCTCGCTCAGGCGGTCGATCTTCATCGCGCGCGCCTTCGAGCGCTCCTGGCGATCCGCACTTTCGAGCTGGTGGAGGTAGCGTGCGACGCTCTCCTCGATCTGCGCCATACGCCGCTTCATCTTGGCTTCGGTGAAGTTCCGATCGCGGTTGTTGACGGCCTTGAACTTGGAGCCGTCGATCGCGACGCTCGCCTCCGCGAACAGCCCGAGCCTACGACACAGCTCAACGAACCGCGCGCAGACCTTGCAGATCGCGGGGCCATTGTCCTTGCGGAAGTCTGCAATCGTTTTGTGGTCGGGAGCAAGCCGTCGCATCAGCCACATCACCTCGACGTTGCGGCCAGCCTCGCGCTCCAAGCGCCGGCTCGAGTGCACCGCGTTGAGGTAGCCATAGATGTAGAGCTTCAAGAGAACCGAAGGATGATAGGACGGCCGGCCCGTCGTTTTCGGGTCCACACCCGCGAAGCCCAACTCTGCAAGATCCAGTTCGTCGACATAGACGTCGATTACGCGAACCGGATTGTCCTCGCCCACCCAATCCTCAAGGCTTTCCGGAAACAAGGTCGCCTGCTCCCGATCCGCCCCCTCGACAAAACGCTTCATCAGATCCCCCGCGGAGTGCCTCCTCGCAGAATCCTAACAGCGTTCGCGTTTTCACACAGCCAGGGTCAATCGCAGCCCCCTGCCACTGAGGCCACACATCTCGAATAGCCGCCCGTAAAGGGGACATCGTCCCTGTCCAGGCAATCACCAGCACTCCTCT
>JBGUEF010000561.1:0-2124 GCA_041821485.1 Deltaproteobacteria bacterium | reverse complement strand
CCATTCGATCATCCAGGTGGCATCAGGATGGGCTCGGAGGCGGCCTCCGGGGGTCAGGTGACGTAGATGAGGGGGTGGGCACGACTGAAGAAGCAATCGTAGTCACAGGCTAAATTGTCGATGGCTGCTTCGATCGACATCCACATCGCGAACGCTGCGAGCTTGCTGCGTTTGGCGCGGGCGCGGTAGGGTCTTGCCGCCATGACCATGACCAGCGCGAAGCCGCTCATCTATTGCTTCTCAGGTTCTCCCTACGTCTGGCGAGCGCTCATCATGCTGGAGGAGAAGGGCATCGAGTACGAAGCGAAGTGGCTTCTCCGCTCGACGGGCGAGCATCGGACGCCCGAGATGCTGGCGCTGAACCCGCGTGGGCGGTTGCCGATCCTTCGTTATGGAGACGTGACCTTGTATGAGAGCGTGGCGATCTGTTTGTTCCTCGAGCTCGAGCATCCCGAGCCGCCGTTGATCCCTCGCACGGCTGCCGAGAGAGCCCGCGCGCTGGTGCTGACGAGTGAGGCGGCGTACATGGACACTGAGACCTGGGACGCGCTCCTTTTTGCGCTGGGAGCGAAGACCGACGACGCGGGTCCGGAGCCGCGAAAGAAAGCCTACCGACAGCTCCATGCCGAAGTGGCGCGATGGGAGGCACACCTCGAACACGGCGGACGCTACCTCGTGGGCGACGACATCAGCCTCGCAGACATCGTCGTCTTCCCCGGTGCGGCGTTCCTCGTCAGGACGGGGCTCACGCTCTCGAAGCGCGCACCCCGGGTCGCTGCCTGGTACGAGCGGATGCGGGAGCGGCCCTCGGTGCAGGCGAGTTGGCCGCCGCACTGGCGCGAGAGCGCTGGCGCCG
Source organism: Deltaproteobacteria bacterium (assembly GCA_041821485.1). Lineage (GTDB taxonomy): Bacteria > Myxococcota_A > Polyangia > Polyangiales > Houyiibacteriaceae > SG8-38. The sequence goes on along the minus strand of JBGUEF010000561.1, from coordinate 1,268 downwards.
ACGCCGGGTACGACGAGGTCGACTGACCGGAGTACGCGGCCGTCAGAAGGTTTCTCTTGGGCTAGAAGCTGAGTGTCGCGGCCCCTTGTTTGACCACCTCAAGCATGGCTGGGGCTCCGGCGATAGTGATTCCGTCCACTAGATCGTCTTCCGCGTAGCCCCGTACCTTCGCACATGGAGGGCAGACCAGAACGCTGCCTCCACTGGACATGAGATTGCCGATGAGGTCCTTCATCGTGGGGTCGAGCGGGTTCAGGTGGGCCACGTCGGCTGCGCCTTTTCGTACCCAGTCGACCCCTGACGCCGCGAGGAACACCGTGACCTCGAGGTCCGAGGCAATGCCCGCATTGGCAATGCTCCATGCTACCGACGACCGCTCGTCGTCGAGCCCGCGCGTGATCAGGATTACCAGCTTCTTCTTCTCATCCATCGCTTACCTCCGCTCGGTTGAACGCAACCGATGATACTCACGCGCTCCATGTGAGTCTACGCGGGTCGGAAGCAGTCTTGACTCGGAGCACCGCCGCTGGTGGAGTGTCCGCTTGGAACACCGATGGGACGCTGGTGAGATCGGCTGCGGACAGCTCGTGTTTGAGCTTCGACGCCGCATGAATGAGCTGCAGCCAGGCGACAGGCTGGAGGTGATCGCGCACAGCCCTGGAGCTCCCACAGACCTACCCGCTTGGTGCCGCATGACGGGACACACGATGATCGCGGCAAATCATCCGGTGTACGTGATCGAACGAAGAGCCGACTAGCGGCGTGGTGGTGGTGTCGAGCGCCGCCGTTTGGTTGTGGCGTGTTCTGGTGATCTACCGCGAGCGGCTTCGCGGACGATCTTTGGGTGACGTGCTGCGATCTTCAGTAGGGCGATTGCCGGCCCTTCGGGCTGGCGGCGACCTTGCTCCCAGTTGCGAAGGGTGTGAACGCTGATCTCGAGGGCGCGCGCGAACTGTTTTTGGCTGAGGCCGACGAAGCGGCGGAGGGCGACGATATCTCTACCGGACTCGATCTTACCGTCGCGGATCCGCCTGCGGACGGGCGCTGGGATCATGCGCTTGAAATCAGCTTCGGTGAGCTCGGGAATGTGCAAGTCGTCAGTCATCCGTAGAAGTCCTCTTTGTACTGCCAGAAGCGCTCGCTTTCTCGTTTGGTAGACCAACGAACGCTGATGATCCGCACAACATCATCGAATGGCTCGGTTCAGACGACGGTGATGAGGCCCGTCGGAATCGGAGCGATTGAAATGAAACGCTCCTCGTCCCCCG
>JBGUEF010000560.1:0-2129 GCA_041821485.1 Deltaproteobacteria bacterium | reverse complement strand
GACAGCATGCTCAACAAGCTGACCGCCCAGAAAAAGGTGCGCTCCGAGGATCAGTATTCGCCAGGCGGCCGCACGAACATGCGCCCCAATCGCGCGAGCATCGTCTACGGCAACCTGTGCAGGCAAGCGTTCTCAGGCGTGCCGATCATCCTCGGCGGCATCGAAGCCTCGCTCCGCCGCATCGCCCACTACGACTACTGGAGCGATTCACTCCGCCGCAGCGTCTTGCTCGACGCGAAGGCCGACATGCTCATCTTCGGCATGGGCGAACGCCCAGTCTGGGAAGTCGCCGATCGCCTCGCCGCCGGCGAACCCCTAGAAGACTTGCGCAACGTGCGCGGAACGGCGCACGTGCTCCGCAAGGGCCAGTGGGAACACATCGAGCCGAGCCGTTTCATTCGCGACGGCAAACCGGTGATCCTGCCGAGCTACGAGGAAATCAAAGCAAGCATGGAACGCTTCAGCCAAATGAGCGGCGCGTTTCAAAAGGAAACGAACCCGGGCAACGGCCGACCCTTGATCCAGCCACACGGGCATGAGGCCGTCTACCTCAACCCACCCGCCGAGCCCCTCACCACCGAGATCATGGACGGGCTCTACGACTTGCCGTTCACGCGTTACCCGCACCCCTCCTACGACGCCGGCATTCCCGCCTACGAAACCGTCAAGCACAGCATCGTCACCATGCGCGGCTGCTTCGGTGGTTGCAGCTTCTGTTCGATCACCGAGCACGAGGGCCGCGTGATCCAATCGCGCAGCGAAGAGAGCGTCTTGCGAGAAGTGCGCGCGCTACGCCGCATGGACGGCTTCGCAGGCGTGATCAGCGACGTCGGCGGCCCTACCGCGAACATGTACCAGATGGCCTGCAAGGATGAGCGCATCGAAAAGGCCTGCCGCCGCCTGAGCTGCGTGCATCCCGGCGTCTGCGAAAACCTGGTCACCGACCACGGTCCACTCGTGCAGCTGCTGAGCAAAGTCCGAAAAGAAAAGGGCGTAAAGAAGGCGTTCATCGCATCAGGCGTCCGCTACGACCTGGCGGAGCTAAGCCCCGAGTTCGTCGAAGTCCTCGCGAAGCACCATACCGGCGGCCAGCTTTCAGTCGCTCCCGAACACGTCGACGACGACGTCCTCGACAAGATGAAGAAACCCGGCGCCGAAAGCTACGAGCGCTTTGCAGAGATGTTTGACTGCGCGAGCAAGAAGAGCGGCAAGGACCAACACCTCGTCCCCTACTACATCAGCGGCCACCCAGGCTCGACCACCCAGTCCATGATCGAGCTCGCGCTCTATTTGAAGAAACGCGGCCTCAGGCCACGGCAAGTGCAGGACTTCATCCCAACCCCGATGAGCATGGCCACCAGCATGTACCTCACCGGCCTCGATCCTTTCACCCAGGAGCCCGTCTACGTCGCCAAGGGCCTGCGCGAAAAGCGAATGCAAAAGGCACTGCTGCAATATTGGGACGTCGAGCAACACGACCTAGCGCGCGAAGCCCTGATCAAAGCCAAACGCGGCGACCTCATCGGAAGCACCGACGGCCACCTAGTCCCCCCCGCAACCGGCAAAGGCGCCCTCTCAATCCACGAAAAGCGCCGCCGCCAAGGCACACGAGATCAGCCCCACGGCCGAGTAGGCCGCCGCGCAGGCCCAACCGGCGGCCGCCCCAAGTAGGCGGTACCCTCGTCAACCGAAGGATTTCCATGCCGGAAAACGAAACACCCACCCTACGAGTTGAGATCGAAGAAGACCCCCCTCGCGGCCGCTTCAAGCTGGTGGACGACGCGGGCCAGATGCTCGCCTGGGCCCGCGAAACAGGCACCAGCATCATGTCGACCTGCCCCTTCGCCAACGCCATGTTCGAACGCAACCCAGACACCCACGACGTCCTGGCCTGACGAGCCACCCCTTCTGTTCGTCCCTAGCCCGGGGGGTAGAGCTGCGCGAGGAACTTACTCATCTCCGCCCAGCTCTGCTCATCGGCCTTCTCGTCATAGGCGAGCGGCATCTTGTGCTTCTTGCCTTTCTCGGTCGCGGCCGGGTCGGTGAAAGCATGCTGCGCGCCCGGGTACTCGATGAAGACGTAGTCGACTTCGGCGACATCCATCTCCTTCCTGAACGCGGCCACCTGC
>JBGUEF010000559.1:0-2137 GCA_041821485.1 Deltaproteobacteria bacterium | reverse complement strand
TCCCTCACCGCGTCGTCGATCTCGCGATGCCAGGCCCGGAGCTCGGAGTGCTGGTCCCAGCCGGCAGAGCGCGACGACAATCGTACGATGTGGCGAACGCCAGCTTCGATGGCAGCGCCCAGCACGCGGTTTGACGCTTCGACCTGATCCTCGATCAAGGGCGTCATGAAAAAGAACGCATCGGCCTCGTCGAAGACCGACGGCGAAATCTCCGGCTCAGCGAAATCGAGCGATACTAGATCACTCACCTCCGGCAGGAGGCTCGCCACGTCGCTCGAAGCACGGGCACCGACACGGACCTGGACATCGCGTTCGTGGAGCGCGGCACAAACCTCACGACCGACCGTACCGGTCGCACCGGACACGAATACCTTCACTAGGCCGAGTCGCCGAGGTCATCGCCGACCCGAGGTGGACCCGCACGGTCCCAGCAGTCGACGCAAAACGCGACCCACTCACAGCCAGGCACGGGATGGACGTGCATGTGGGTTCCACAAGCGTTGTTACTCATGACATCAGCAACACGCATACGGCCCCTCTTCGAACTGAGATCGGCAAGCAAGCCAAACGAAGATCGTTGGATGACGTTACCAGGATCGCATTCGATTTCCCAGCCCCAGAACTTGGACATGAAACTCTGAACCACGGCCGGATTTTGAGTGCTAAAGACAGGCTTCGATGGGAGCTGAGCCAGAACAGAGAACGCCCGCCAACAACCCGCAACTCTTGTCGCGCGAGTTCCTGATGCTGCTCGCGGCGGTGTCGTTCTTCGGATTCTCCTGGTCGTTCTATTTGATTCTGCCGAAGTTCTTCGCGACCGAGCTCGGCATGGACGCCGCCGGCATCGGGCGCGCCGTTGCCGTCCAGGGTCTCACCGCGGTTGCGATGACTCCGCTCGTTGGTTGGCTAGTCGACCGCTACGGTCGCCGCCCATGGCTCGTGTTCGGAAACTTCATGCTCGCGCTCACCGGCGTGATCTATCTCTTCGTCGATCACGACGGCCCCCTGCTCTACCTCGCACAGATGTGCTGGGGCGCCGGAATGGTGATGGGCTTCAATGCCGCTGGCACGATGACTGCCGACATCGCGCCGAGCGATCGCATGGCACAGGCGCTCGGCTTGTTCGGGGCGGCAAACCTCGGGATGAACGCGGTCTCGCCGACGCTCGGTGAGATCCTCGCAGACGGCACGGGCTGGACCAGCGTCTTCGCCGCGAGCGCAGCTGCCGGCCTGCTCGCCGCGCTCCTCAGTACTCGTTTGAGTGAGCCGCCTCGGCATCCGCCGCAAGAGCATGAACCGCGACGTCCGATCTTCGGATGGCCGCTGTCGCGCGTGTACGCCGCGACCTTCGTGATGACTGCCTCATTCACGGCCCTCTTCACGCTGCATCAACCGTTCGCGCTCGAGCGCGGCGTAACGGAGTTGCGGAGCTTCTTCATCGGTTTCGCACTCGTCGCGCTGACGGTGCGGCTCGGCGGAGGGCGTCTGATCGATCGCTTCGGGGTGCTTCGCTCTTCGATCGTTGCGTTTTGTTTGTACTCCGCGGTGCCCCCGATGCTCGGGTTCCTCGGCCCGACGCATCTATTCGCGGTTGGCGCCATGATGGGTCTCGGGCACGGCATCGCCTACCCAGCCGTGACTGCCCTCGCGATCGAGCGCGCCGACGCATCCTCCCGGGGCATGGTCGTTTCGATCATCCACGGCGCGTTCAACGGGGGACACGCATTTTTTGCGTATGGCCTAGGGCTAATCGCCGCGGAATGGAGCTACGAGGTCGCGTTTTGGACCGCGGGCGGGGTAACTTTGAGCGGCGCACTCTTGTTAGGGCTGACTCGTCGGCCCTAAGTCCTTTATCGGTGACACCGAACGCCTTCCTTCTGGTATTTTCCAGACCGGCAGTTGGACATGGCAGCGAAGCGAAAAGGCGACAGCGACCACGAAACCTCCGAGGCGACGACCAGGCTCAGTCATCTCCTCGAGACGGAGCTCGAGCTGGAGGCCATGCTCAAAGCCACGAAGCAGGAAGCGCAACAACTCATCGAAGCGGCCAAGCTGGCCGCAGATGACCACGTCAGACAGTTCGAGTTCCAGCTAAAGAGAGAAGACGATGCGCTCCGGGAACGAATCGCCCGCGAAC
>JBGUEF010000558.1:0-2143 GCA_041821485.1 Deltaproteobacteria bacterium | reverse complement strand
GTTCCAGGTCATGATGATCGGCTCGCTTTCGGTGAAGGTGCCGTCTTGGAAGCTGTGTGTGAGGACGATGGGTTTCATGCAGCGCTTGCACTGCAACGCCCGTGCCCAGCATTGGGCGCGTGGTTTCGCAAGGTTGTGGAGGCTCTCGTGACGGAAGCGCGCCGCGCCGCCGGCGGCCGCCGTTGGGAGGGCGGCGAAGAGCGCGTATGCGGGCGCCTTTCGTCTCACGGGGCTGAGCTCCGTCACGACCCTTCTTCGAGCGAACGGAGAAGCGTTTCCGCGCTCATTCGTGGCGAGCCGGTGCCGGCACGCTCCGCTTCATGAACGAGCTCAACGATGCGTCGATTGATCGGGACTGCGATCCCATGCTCATCTGCGAGTCGCACGATCTCTCCGTTCAGGAAGTCCACCTCCGTCAGCCGTCCTCGCTCGAGATCCGTCCACATCGAGACACGCGCTTCCGGATCGACGCGAAGCTGCGCCCGAATGACCACTCGGACGATCGGTGTCGGGAGCTTCATGATCAACGACATGACCGGAAGAGCAACCCCACGAAACTTGGCAGGGCGGACACCGGCTTCGTGCAGCACGTCGAGCGCCTCGTCGAGTAGCCTCACGATCACACGTCGATAGCCGCGCGAGAGGATCAGTTCGCGCGTCGGAGCGCCGGATAGTGCGCCCACTGCATTGTTGAGGTTCAGAAGGAGCTTCGTCCACAGCTCGGGCGCAATCGGGCGCACCTCCTCGACGTCTATCCCGGACGCCCTCAGCGCATCGACCCACGGTCGATCCTGGCCATCGGGTCGCGTTTCGATGATCAGGGGCCCGCTCGTCGTGCGGTGAAACACAGCACCCCCACGAAGAAGGACATTGAAGCTAACCACTGCCGGAAGCACCGGATTGCCGGGTAACGCCGCGCGGAGGATCTCCGGATTTCTGAGGCCGTTTTGCAAGCTCACTATCACCGTCTCGGAGGGGAGAAGGCTCGCGAGGACCTTCGCTGCCTCTGGGGTCGCCCCGCTCTTCACGCAGCAGAACACGACGTCGCAAGTCGACAGGGCGTGCGCGTCTTCGTCGACGCGAACCATCGCCGCGTCGACGTGGTCGTCGTGATCGGACTCCCGCAGTGTGAGGCCCTGCCCTGCGACCGCGTCGGCCAACGATTTGCGGCCGACCAACGTGACTTCGGCCGCGCCTTTCGCAGCGACACGCCCGCCTACGTAGCCGCCGATCGCCCCGGCTCCCATGATCCCGATGTGGAGTCTTTCGCTTATGGTCACCGCCGGCCTCCGCTTCGTTCGACCACACGCAGTCGTTGCCGTGCGCACTGTAACGTCACTTCGTGGACTGCAGCAATCTAATCAAACGTCGTACACAAGCGGCGGGCGTCGAGATCGCCGGCGCCGTCAGCGGTGAGCTTCTAGCGAGCCCCGCAAGCGTGGTGTGGACAGGCCGTGTCTTGGCGATGTCGACTAGGGGTTGAACGGGTTGACCCATTCGATGTCGAGGGACTCGATGTGGGCGACGTTTCGGGTGGCGAGGATCAAGCCGTGGACGTGGGCGGTGGCGGCGAGGAGGCCGTCGACGGTTGCGATGGGGTTGGGGGATTCGATTGGCGAACACGCGTGCCGCGCTGGCGGCCGCGCAGGGGTGCAAAATTACGTGTGCCGGATTCTGTGAATGCTAGTCACAGTTGGGCGCAGGTCGGCCGGCCGGAATTTCGAAAAACGCATGAATTTGTGGGTCTGCGATTGGCACGCCTGATGCACCTTAGTCACCGCGCTGAGAGAGCACTGCCACGTGTGAGCAGTGCGAACGGAGCGGAGACATGCAAACGAATGACTTCTCACAGCTTTTGGAACAGCTCGCGGGGTCGGAGGGCGATGCGCATCGATACCGGGAGAATGGCTCGGTCGTCGAGCTGACGTACGGTGAGCTCATCGCAGAAGCAGATCGGTTGGCTCGAGGCATGCACGGTCTCGGGGTTCGGCGTGGCGATCGAGTCGGGCTTGTTCTGCATAGTCCGCGGGAGTTCGTCCCTGCGTTCCTCGGTTGCGTTCGCGCGGGGTTCATCGCGGTGCCTCTGTATCCACCACTGACTCTGGGGCAGCTTGCCTCCTGGGCCGAGGTCACGGGGCGAATG
>JBGUEF010000557.1:0-2145 GCA_041821485.1 Deltaproteobacteria bacterium | reverse complement strand
CCCGGGGATCGACGTATAGACGAGGCCCGACAGACATGCGGGTACCCGCGAGTCCAGGCGAAACCGCGACAGTACACCCGCGACGAACAGCCTGCCTCCGCGGTTGACGTAGAGCGGACCTCCGGAGTCTCCGTAGCACGCGCTGCTGAGGTCATCGGGGTCCGCGGTGAGGATCCCCTCCTCTGTGACTTCTTCGATCGTGGCCGAGGTTTCATTGAGTCGGGACAGGTAGGCCTCTTGGTCGAGGAGCTCTTCCTCGTAGAGAGGGGCCTCCGGAACGGGCGTTTGCCGACCGTAGCCCGTGACGATCGCCGGGGCGGAGACCAGGTTAGCGGCGTCCAGCAGGATGGGTACCGGGTCGGCTGCGGTGACGGGAGCGACCAACCGTAGAAGCGCGATGTCGTTGATGTCGGCCGATACCCCCGAGCCTCTGAGCTCGAGCTCCGACCAACGCGTGCTCGGGATGTATTCCTCTGGGACGAAGATCTCGCCGACACCCGCGGCTTCTGCACGCCAGAGGTCCTCGTCGAGCCGCCAGCCGGCGACCACGTAGACGCGATCTGCGGGGATCGGGCCGTCCTCGCAGACTTCCAGGCTGTATTGCGTTCCGTCGTCCCCGGTGAGGATCTGTTCCCTGCAGTCCTCGAGGCAATGTGCGGCCGTAAGCACGACTTGTGGATGAATGAGCACCCCCGTGCAGACGCCGCCGAACACGACCTGCAAGGCGGGCGGACTCCGGTCCAGAACGAAGCCCTCGGGCATGCGCGCGACGACGACAGTACCCCGAACTCCGCTCGGTCCAACGGCGTCGCCATCGACGACGTACTCCAGATCGGCCCCCACGTCGTCAGCCCGAGCGACTGCCTGGCTCGCTAGGAGGAGCAAGGGGACGAGACATGTGATTGGTCGCATCGAGCGAGAGTATAGCTCAAGCCTGACGCTTCGTTGATGAAGCCAACAACCAACAACGCGACTCTCTTGGCCGATCAGGCCTCTTGGCGGATCAGGCTCAAGCTGAGAGCCGAATGTTCGTAAGGGTCCGAATTCTGTTTCCTTCCTCGCATTCGCAATTATCGCGGCTCATATCCCGAAGCGCGGAAACGTCAACGACCTGCCCTCGACGACCGGAAGATCTGACCCAGTTTGAGCAGAAACCAGGATCGTCACGTAACCTGTCGACCTCAGCGACCGATAAGTGCGGCCCTCGATTCGAGGACGTCGCTTTCAAGAGAAGAAGCCCGGCCGAAGCCGGGCTTTGATGGCAGTGACCCCAACGAGATTCGAACTCGTGTTACCGGCGTGAGAGGACGACCTAACCAAAGGCGGGCGAGCGCGTGGCCGCCCGGGAGGTTGTTTCGGGTCGACCGAGGACGCCCTCAAGCACCGAGCACCGAAAGCGGGCTTCTGAGGTGAACTGGCAAGGGCCACGGCGAGCTCTCCCGGCGCGTCCCCCTTGCAACGCCCCGTGTTGAAGAACGTGCGCTCGATCTATGCCGCAAAGCGGACTCCGAGGGCCTTAGATCACCCTCAGCGCTCCCCAAGCCCGACGTGCTCGATCGAGGTTTTCGTAACTGGCACAGTTCCAGTTATCGTGAGTCTCGGCGCGTTTTTGTTCGCTTTTTTGAGATCCAACCGAAATCAGAATTTCCTGGTTTTTGCAGGAAATTGTCGACTTTTCGACAGCTCCGGAGGGGAGCGCTCTATCCAGCTGAGCTACGCGTCCTAGTGGGGAGCACGTAACCAACCTGACTCCGCTGTGCAAGGAGTCGCTGCGATCTTTCGCTGACAGGGTGTGCAACTTCGAGGTGTTACGTACCCGGAGAGTGTCCCCTGCGGCGGATGGCTAGCAGGCAGATGATGGCGAGTAGGAAGTTCATCGGGAGGTCCGACTGCTGCTTTGTTACGCGGCAGCTACAACCGCCGCCATTTTCGGCACTGGGCGGTTGCGAGCCGCCTGAACCCGATTCGCCGCCGGACCCTGCGGAGCCCCCGGTCCCGCCCGCTCCTCCCGCGCCGTTGATGCCGGCCATTCTTGCGCCAGAGCCAGGGGGTACGCAGGTGAAGGTGAGCGGCTGGCCGGGCACACCGGCCTGAGCGCGAAGGTTGTCTTCTGAAATCGGCATGCCGGGATCGGCGTTGCTGATG
>JBGUEF010000556.1:0-2147 GCA_041821485.1 Deltaproteobacteria bacterium | reverse complement strand
CCGCGCTTTCCCTCGTCGACTGGGCACCCACCACCACCATGTTCGGCTCCGAGCGCCAAGTCGGCGCGGAAATGCTGGGCATCGGAGGCTTCCTGAAGGCGGAGTACGCCATCGGAATCTTCAGCGGGACCAACGCGCGCGCCTCGCACGGGGTCGGCATCACGGAGGTCTACGGAGAGGTTCCGAGAAACGCGTCGGACTTCGGATTTGGCGAAGTCGTGAGTGAGTTTCACCCGGAGCTCGTCGCTCGTGCCGCCAAGAACTTCGGGAAGATCAACACCGACACCAACAGCGACACCACCGGCAGCAAAGACCTGCGCCACAGCCTGGGCTTCGGCATCGCCTGGGACGCACGCCCCAACGTTGCGCAGGACCTCGGCCTACGGCTCTCCGCCGAGTGGCTCGGGAAGATCCGACACATCTACATGAACGTGGTCAGCTATCTAGCCTGGTACAAACCCTGGGAGGGCGGGAAGATCCTCTTTGGCCCGATGGGTTTCATGGCGGAGACCGGTTACCGGTTCTCGCTGATGTGGGAGCTCGCGCTGCGGTACAGCATCGTCTATCTCACACCGTGGCTCCGAAGCGACGCCAGGAGCTACGGTGAGTTCCAGATTGCGAACGCCACCGACCCGGCTTCCGCGATGGAGCAATATGGTCAGAACGGCGAACAGACTACCAACAACGAGCTGGCGCTGGCGGGCACTTCGTACATCATCGGCAACAGCCTCAAGGTCGTCGCAGAAGCGGCCTGGCTGCCACAGCGCTGGGAAGCCGGCCGGCGAAACGCCTTCCGGTTCAACATACAGCTCCAGTTCTTGTTCTAACGCGGACCGCGCTCAGTGGTGGTGACCGCCAGGGCCGTGCGGGTGGCCGTGGGTGATCTCCTCTTCGCTCGCGTCCCGAACGGAGTCCACCGTCACCTCGAAGTGCAAGGTTTCGCCGGCGAGCGGGTGATTCGGATCGACGGTGATCGTGTCCTCGGTGATGCCCGTGATGAAGAACGGGATCTGCCGGCCCTCGTCATCGTGAGCGATGACCTGCATACCGGCCACTAGCTCTGCATCGGCGGGAAACAAGTTGCGCGGAACTTCCTGGGACTCGCCGATCCGTGGGCCGTAGCCTTTCTCGGGCGATACGGTGGCTTTGACCGTCTCGCCCTGGGCCACGCCTTCGAGCTGCTCCTCGAGACCGGGGACGATGTTCTGGCCACCGTGAAGATAGAGGAGCGGGCTCCCGTCCTCCGACTGGTCGATGACTTCGCCGCCATCGTCGCGCAGGGTGTAGGAGAGAGAAACCACTTTGTTTACGGTAATCTTGTCGGTCATGATGCGGGCGCGACCATGCCATAATTCGCGAACGGCGCCACCGGCGCGCCATCACAGGGAGTACCCATGATCGAAGTAATGAACGACCTTCCCGAGCGAGTGCTTGGGCTCAGGGCAAGCGGCGAAGTCACTGCCGACGACTACAAAACCGTCCTCGTTCCGGCGATCGAAGAGCAACTCACCAAGCACCGAAAAGTGCGGCTGCTCTACGTCATTGGGGCCGAATTCAAGGGCTACACCGGTGGTGCCGCCTGGGAAGATGCCAAGGTGGGCATGCGGCACCTTACCTCCTTCGAGCGAGTTGCGGTGGTGACGGACATCGACTGGATCGAGAACATGATCAAGGCGTTTGGCTTTGCCATCCCTGGCGAGGTGCGTGTGTTCGACGACGACGACTTCGAGGAGGCTCGCCAGTGGATCTCGGAGCCTCCGTCTGAGGGGCACCTGTCGTTCGAGCTCATCGAGGGCAAAGGGATCTTGATCCTGCAGCCCAAAGGTGAGCTCGAAGCCTCCGACTTCGAGCGTCTCAGCGCCGAAGTCGACCCGTACATCGAGAAAGCCGGCGGACTCAACGGTCTGATGGTCGTCTCCGAGCACTTCCCCGGCTGGGATGATTTCTCAGCGCTGAGCTCACACCTGCGCTTCGTGAAGGAGCACCACCAGAAAATTCGGCGCGTGGCGATGGTTACGAACGACCGGCTGGTTTCGGCGATGCCGCGCATTGCGTCGCGATTCGTCGACGCCGAGGTTCGCGCGTTCCCTATGAGCGGTCGCGACGAAGCGCTGCTATGGGTCGGCGCGAGCTAATCCAATGACGAC
>JBGUEF010000555.1:0-2153 GCA_041821485.1 Deltaproteobacteria bacterium | reverse complement strand
AGAATCTGACGCATGCCGAGCTGCTCGAGGAGAACGTCGACCTGGCGGCTCCTTTCCCAGCCACCGAGCCGCTCGACCTCCTGTGCGCTGGCGGCCTGCTCACCGAGCAACTCCTCCCAGCCCGGCTCCTCCGAGGCGATGCCGTGGCTCAAGGCCTCATGGGTTCGGAAGGCGTCTGCCCAGGCTCCGAGACCGTCGAACACGACGTCACGGGCCGTTCGGTCCATCGGCAGCTCGGGTTCCTGTGACAGGTAACGAATCGTGGACTCCCGCCGCCGGGCTACGCGGCCCTCGTCGGCCGTCTCGATGCCGACGAGAATGCGTGCGAGCGTGGATTTGCCAGCGCCGTTCGACCCAACGAGCCCGACGCGCTCGCCCTCGTGAATCGACAGGTCGACTCCGTCGAGCAACGTAACGTCGCCGTACGCCTTCGTCAGATTCTCAGCGATCAGAATGGGCACGCGCAGGGGTAACACCCCGGGGCGCGCGGGGCCAGCTAGGCCCCCAGTGCGACCGGCACTCCGAAGAGCCGTCCGTGACTGTGAAGGAGCCCGACGTAGACGATGGCCCCTACGAGGATCACGAGGAGATCGCGCCAGTAGGGCACCACTCTCGTGGAGAGCTCCGCGCCACGTTGGTTTGCGGACCACATGTCGAAGAGTGAGAAGGCACCGAAGCTGCCGAAGAGGATCAGGGACGCAAGATCGCCGTTGGCCAGAAGGTGGGCCGCCGCCCATATCGTCACGCCCCAGAGCATGGGGTGCCGCGTGAAGCGCTTCAGGTTGGTGGGCATGAACGCTCCGACTAGAAGAGTGAGCGCGACGGGCATGCCGAACACCGGGACTCGATCTCCCCATTCGGGCGGATCCCAGAGCGGCACAGATGGCGCCCGGCCCATCCCGATGACGAGCAGCACGAAACCAAGCAACGAGACGAGAGCAAAGAGACCGCGGTACCTGTTGCGGCCGACTCGCTCCTGGAACCCGCTCCGCAACGACGGTGCGGACGGGACGAGATGCACGCCGATGAAGATCGCGACGCCGAGGATCAAAATGGTCATGGCGCGCAGAGCATACAATGCCGGTGTCTACTTGCGGTATTGCGTTCTCCATCACGACATTTCATGGTCGCCTTGCGCGATCTCGAGCTAGTCAATCGCCTCGCGCACCTGCTCTCGGAGCCATTGATGGGCCGGGTCGGAGTCGAACCTTGGATGCCACCACTGCGAATGCGCGACGGGTGGGAGCTCGGCCGGCGCCTGGAGCGTCACGAGGCCGTCGAAATCGATCGGTGCCGCGAGCAGACGCCGCGGAACGGTGGCCACCAGATCGGTGCGGCGAACCACCTCGGGTAGGGCCAGCAGGTAAGGCACAGAAACGCGGATTCCCGAAGCCGACGCGACACCGGGCACGGCCTCGGACATGGGACGCGGCACGAAACCCACCGGCGTGTAGGCGAGGTGAGCGTGTGCTTGGTAATCCTCTATGCGGACTCGCTTGCGGCGCGCGAGTGCGTGGCCGCTCCGTACCAGACAAACGTAGTCGTCGACCAGGAGCGTTTCGGTACGCAGTCCCTCCGCGGAGCTGAGGTAGACGGCGATCACGAGGTCAATCTCGCCAGAGGAGAGCTTCTCGGAGAGTCGGCCGCTCGAGAGGGGCTCCGCCTGCACTCGGATGCCGGGTGCCTGTTCGCCGATGAGGCGCACAACCGAAGGGAGGACCATCGTGACGCTCAGGTCTGTGAGGGCGATCTTGAAGATGCGGGTCGAGGTGGAGGCGTCGAAGCCCATTCCGAGCTGAAGCGCGCGCTCGACGGAGAGCAAAGCGTCGGACAAGGGGAGGAGCATCGCCTCGGCGCGCGGAGTCAGGACCATGGAGCGGCCCTTGCGCGCGAGGAGCGGGTCGCCGAAGAGCTCACGCAGGCGTGCGAGCGACTGACTCATCGCGGGCTGCGTAATGCCAACGCGCCGAGCCGCGCGCGTGACGTTGCGCTCGGAAAGAAGCGCGTCGAGGGCAACGAGCGCATTCAGATTGAGGCCGCTCAGGCGGGTCGGTTCCACGGTCAACCATAATTTCTGCGAATGGTTGGATAGTCAATCCCAATATCCCGATCGGTCCGGCCGCGCCCATAGTAAGCTCCACCGAATATGTGCG
>JBGUEF010000554.1:0-2158 GCA_041821485.1 Deltaproteobacteria bacterium | reverse complement strand
GGCTACTCACAGCTGTCGCTGGTCGGTCTGCCGGACATTCCGCTCGGCATCGGTGAAAACCCGGATAGCTTCCGCGAGGTTGAAGTCCCAGGCATCCCGCACGCGGGCATTCTGACTTCGGCGATGTTCCTCAATCGTTTTCCGACGAGCGACACGAACATCAACCGACACCGCTCACGGATGACCTACTGGTTCTTCCTCGACATCGATATCAATCAGTTCGGAAGCCGTCCGGTCGACGCGAGCAACGACTTCGGTGAGAACCCAACGCTGAACAACCCGGACTGCACGGTCTGTCACACGACCATGGATCCCGTCGCCGGTCTCTACATGAACTGGAACGAGAGTGGTGAGTACAGCGGCGAAGGTGAGTGGTTCGGGCCGGATTACATCTTGCCTCCCGGCTTCAACGGGGAAGGTTTGCCTGATGGCAACCGGAAGAACGCGCTGCAATGGTTCGCGCAGCGCCTCGCCCAGAACCCGAGATTCGCCCAAGCCACCGTCAAGACAGTGTTCCAAGGGCTGACGGGGCAGAAGATTCTGGACATCTCGGTGCCGCTGACACCGGATATGGCGCAAGACGCATTGCAGGATCCGGGCGGCGCAGGCGGCATGGGCGGTGGCCTAGGCGCAGGCGGTATGGGCGGTGACCCCGCTGCCGGCGGAGCAGGCGGTGACCCTGGCCTTGGCGGAATGGGCGGTGGCCCTGGCCTCGGCGGAATGGGCGGTGGCCCAGGGGCAGGCGGCATAGGGGGCTCGGAACCGATGCCTCCTCCTCCCCCGCTGCCGGACATCGACCCCGATGTCGACCCAGCGATCGAGCGCGCATACACCATGCAGCAGCAGATTCTGCGAACGATTCAGCGACGGTTCATCGACAGCAACTACAACTTCAAGCTCCTGGTCCGCGAGATCGTCCTGAGCCCGTACTTCAGGGCCAAGAATGCAAGTCCGCTCACCAGCGAGATGGAAAAGGAGCTTTCGACTTTCGGCACGTCCCGCCTGCTTACGCCGGAACATCTGTCCCGCAAGATCGAGGCGACCACCGGGATCCGCTGGAGGTCACGCCCCGATCGTACCGACTACTTGCTCGACCAGTACCGCATCTTCTACGGCGGCATCGACTCTGACTTGGTGACGCAACGCGTGACCGAGCCGAACGGTGTCATGGCGAGCCTTGCGCAACGCATGGCGTACGAGGTTGCGTGCTCGGCGGTTCCGTATGACTTCTCCAAGCCAGCCAACCAACGCGTTCTGTTCCCAAACATCGACCAAAACACGCCGCTCTCCGATGCGTCCGACCAGGTGCGCGATGCGGTACGGCATCTTCATGACCGGCTCCTGGGTGAGGGGCTGGCGGGCACCGACGAGGAAGTCGCTGCAACTATGGTCGTGCTCATGGA
This sequence comes from Deltaproteobacteria bacterium, assembly GCA_041821485.1. Taxonomy (GTDB): domain Bacteria; phylum Myxococcota_A; class Polyangia; order Polyangiales; family Houyiibacteriaceae; genus SG8-38. Next base: position 755 of record JBGUEF010000554.1, on the reverse strand, counting down.
AGCGTACAGCCTCGGGCGCCAGGGCCTGGCCGATGGGTCGGTGCAAGAGGAGCTCGCCGATCCGTGCCGTCTATTCAACGACCGAATGACCGGCGAATCGCTGCCGGATGGGCGACGAATCAACCGAGACACTGAGTACACCCTGCGCGCCTGGATGGCGGCGGTGAGTTATCTCCTGTCCGATTACCGGTACCTGTACGAGTGAGGGAGGACTAGCTGTGGATCGTCGCGACTTTATACGAATGGCAAGCTGGGCTGGACTGACGTGTGTCCTGCCGTCCGCGCTGGACCCTCTACGCAGTAGCGCCCAGTCGATCACTGGGTCGGCTTACACCGGCACGTACTGGATCTTCATGCACGCCGGCGGCGGCTGGGATCCGACTCACCTCTGCGACCCGAAGGGCCGCGCAACCGAGAACGAGAACAACCCGATGGGGCGCTTTCTCAAGAGCGACATTCGGACTGCGGGCAACATCGAGTACGCACCGCTCGGGGACGACGGAACCGCGCTCGACGCGTTTTTCCAAGAGCACTACACCCGTCTGACCGTCATCAACGGCATGGACACCACCACCAATGGCCACGACCAGGGCACACGTGGTACCTGGAGCGGTCGGACCGCCGAGGGACATCCTCCTATCGGCGCGCTCATCGCAGCCACGCACGGCCCGAACCTTCCGATGCCGTTGATCGGATACGGCGGATATCTCGACACACAGGGGGTCACCAATGCGGTGCCGCTCGGTGACGGCGGT
>JBGUEF010000553.1:0-2161 GCA_041821485.1 Deltaproteobacteria bacterium | reverse complement strand
CCACATGCCGTGTCGGTCGGCGGTCGGATCGGGCTCCCATCGCGTGATCGCGAGACCGCGCCATCTGAGGCCTCCGCCGCCGTCGGCAGTGATCAGAGAGGTCAATGTGCCGTTGCCGAGAGCCCACACCTGCATCGTGCGTCGGTCAGGCTCCCACCCGGAAAGCACTTTTGGTGGCGTGAGCGCGACGTCGGGACTGCCCGCCGATTCGGCCAGGGGCAGTTCGGCAGGTGCCTCGGTGGGAATGCGCTCATCGAGCAACAGCGCGCCACTTTTGACCCGTGGATCTGTGTGAAATCGCTCGACCATCGCGTCTCCGCAAAGATGGTTGGCGATTGCCGCAAGGCTCATCCCGTGGTGGTGCGCCATGTACGAGAGCACGAGCGCAGGGCGACCTCTTGGAGCGCGCTCCGGATGAAAGTCGGCGGCCTCGTAGAAACCGAACCGCCCGAACATGCCGAGCTTTTCAAGCTCGACGAGGTTTTCGAGCACCGCGCGCGGCCGGAAGGGCAAGGCGAGGAGCGACGCATAGGGCGCCACGACGACGTCTTCCTCGAGGCCGCGTCTCAACCCGAGGCCGGGTACCCCGAAGGCGCGGTATTGATAGGCTTGCCGTCCGTCGAGGAAGGCGTAGCCGCTCTCCGAGATTCCCCAGGGCGTGCCACGTTCACGGCCGTAGGTGATCTGGCGGTCGACCGCCGCCTCGCAGCTCTGCTGCAGTAGTGTGTCCTCGTGACTGCGCATGAGCAGCCGCGGCATTAAGTATTCAAACATCGACCCGCCCCAAGAGAGCAGCGCCCGTCCTCTGCGGCCGCCATGCGTGAGTGGCCGGCCCAGCGCGAACCAGTGCCGGAGCGGGACCTGCCGCCACACGATCGCAAGATAGCTCGCAAGGCGGGCCTCGGAGGCGAGTAGATCATAGTGATGGGGGTCGAGGTGGCCGGCCGTCAGGTTGAAGCCGACGTGAAAGAGACGCCGCGTCTCGTCATAGAGGAAACGGAAATCCATCGCCTCAGCCTGTGCGCGGGCGCGTTCGCCGAGCTCGCGCAGTCGGGTACGAAGCGCGGAGGCCTCCTTGGCGGCGCGTTCGAGGGCCGTCCGTTCTGCGATGTCGCGCGCCAGCACACGGGCTTGCTCGCAGGCGGAGGGGATGGCCTCGATCGCGAGCTCTACGTCCAGCAGCCCCGGCATGAGCAGGTCGACCTCGCGCTGGGCCTCCGCGAGTTGATGGGTCAGCCGGTCGAGCCACGCGCGGAGCTCCCGAAGAAGCAAAGCGTCATGGCTCACGTCACCGCCGCCTTGCAGGCCCTCCAGGATCTGCGCTTCGATCACTTCGACCTCCCTGGTAGCGGCCGCGAGTAGTCCACGATCGCACCCTTCTGCCTCCGAGAGCAGGGCGACCAGCGCATGGCAGGACTCAAGCGCCATTGCAGGGGGCCCCCCATCGCCGGCTGCCGCCCAGTGCGCGACCGCTTCCGCGAGGAGCTCGGCCGCATCGAGGAGACCGCAGCGAACCTGAGGACGGATTGGCGGATCTTTCTCCACCCGTTCGCAGCCGACGGCGAGCGCGAGCAGCGCCCCCGCGAGGTTCCCGCTGTCGACCGTCGATACGTAGCGTGGCTCGAGGGGCTCGAGGCTCTGTGTGTCGTACCAGTTGTAGATGTGGCCTCGGTGGTGCTCGAGTCGCTCGAGGGTGTCGAGGGTGTTTGAGACCCACGACGCGAAGCCGATCGGTCCGAGGTAGCCGAGATCGTACGCCGCGAGCTCGGAGAGCAGGAGCATGCCGATGTTCGTCGGCGAGGTGCGGTGGGCCGGCGAGCCGTGCGGATGCTCTTGAACGTGGTCCGGTGGGAGCCAGTGATCGCGCGGGCCCACAAAGGTCTCGAAGAAGAGCCAGGTGCGGCGCGCGACGCGTCGCAGCTTGCGCACCGATGTGCCGTCCAACTCCTCGCGAAGCAGCGGAGTAGGCAAACTGATACGCCTGGCGAGCTCTGGCGACGCGAGCCACAGCAGTAGCCATGGAGCGGCCGACAGCAGTACCCAGGGCGAAACCGCGACGAGGCCGCCGCCGATCACCAGGGCAGAGGCAGGCCCCACCCACAGCCGCCCGAAGTAGCGCGCGGAACCAGCGTCGCGGAGCATGCGAGCGGCCTGCGCGGCG
>JBGUEF010000552.1:0-2162 GCA_041821485.1 Deltaproteobacteria bacterium | reverse complement strand
CATCGAGCCGGGGCAGCCCTTCGAAATCGTATTGCTCCGACGGAAGGAGCCCGCCTTGCTTTTCGGTCACGCCCCCGCTTTCTGACGCAGCGCCTTCCCCTCAATCCCCCGCCAGGCCTGATGCTCTTGCCCGGCACGCTTGGAGTCCCCGAGCTCTTCATAGAGGGCGGGCAGCGAAACGGACAGAGCCCGAACTCCGGTAGCCGCTTCCCACGCGGTCCGAAACGCCTCCAAGTCCTGCGTGCGCTGAACGATCACTTTCCCGCGGGCAAGGCCCGCTGTCGCTGCCGCTGTCGCTGCCGCTGTCGCTGTCGCTGCCGCTGCCGCTGTCGCTGCCGCTGTCGCTGCCGCTGACCCTGCCTCCTGGTGCTCGTGCGCCTCGCCCGCCTCGCAAGCCGGGCAATGATGGCCCACCCGCTCCTGCTGCACGAACACGCGGGTGCCCTCCGGCAGGGCCTGTTCCAATCCTTCGAGCGCCTCGGGTTCTCGCTCGAGCGCGACGAAGGCCCAGCGCCGTTCGTCGCCTGGTCGTAAGACCTCGAGCAGTGGAAAGACTGGCACGGCCTCCTCCGCCGAAACCTGGTGTGCGGCGACAGGGGCTCCATCCCAGAGCACCAAATCACCGTAGTCGATCGGCGCATCGCCGAAGGTCGGCGACTGCACGACGCCGTGGCACGGGCTGAGCGGCGCGGTCCAGACCAGCTCGAAGCCCACAGTCTTGTCGGGGAGCGACGCGGTCCCATCCGTGGGCGATGTTCGAGACAGCACACGCAGCACCAATGGTGGAAGGCCTGCGACATACGGCATGTCGCGTGCACGATCGAGTCGCGCTGGCACTCCGATCTCCTCCCAAACTTCAACCGCCTCCTCCGCTCTGCCAAGCGCGGTTGCGCAGATCGCAAGATTCCAAAGCACCGGTCGTTGAGGGCCCATGCGCATGCGCGCCTGCTCGTTGGCGGCGTAGCCTTCGTCGAACCTGCCGCGCCACTTGTCCAGCAGACCCGCGTCGTACCACCACTCACCCCGTTCGGGATCGATCTCGATCGCGCGAGTGAAGGCTTCTTGCGCTTCGTCGTCGCGGCCCGGGCCGCACAGCCGAAGTGCGTTCCCGAGCGTCGCGTACAGATAGCCCGCCACGTCCGCGTCCTTGCGTTCCGCATCACCCAGGGCGTCTAGGCTTCGTTGCAGGGCACGGGCAGCCCATGATGCGGGGCCATCCTCGGTGAGCGTCGGCTCGTCCATGCCGCGCCGGCCGGCCTGCTCGATCAGAAGGGATGCGGCCACTAGGGTCAGTTGCCAGTCCGTGCCCCAGGACTCCGCCAGCCCCCGGAGCACCTCGCGCTGGGCAGGAGCATTGCCCATTTGCTGGATCAAGCTCAGCGCCAGCTCCGCGAGCTTTCGATCGGAGTCCAGGCGGTTTCGGCTTTGAAGGAGCGCCTTCCACGCGGATTCGAGGTCTTCGGTCGGTTCGGCATGGCTCATGCGGGCCGAGCTTAGCAGCAGCCCTTCGCTTGTCAGCGGTGAGGCGGCTCACGGAGCACGATTTCCGCGCTCTTCTTGGTGGACCTCCCTCTTTTTCGCTAACCTGAGAGCGCGAGGGCTGGTCGGCGACCGCCACTGCTGAAGGGGATGAGTTGCAATACCACAGTGCGGGACTGACCGACGTCGGGCAGCGCCGAAAGTTGAACGAGGACGCGTTCTTCGTGGACGACGATTTGGGCTTATACGTCGTTGCCGACGGGATGGGCGGACACGCAGCCGGTGAGATCGCGAGCCAGGAAGCCGTGGACACCGTGCACGGCATGGTCAGTCGAGGGCACGATGCTCTGGACCGGGTCGCCCAGGGCGATACTTCGGAGGACTCGCTGCGGAGGGCCATCCGGATCGTCGAGAGCGCCGTCCAGGCCGCGACCTACATGGTCTTCGGCTTGGCGCAGCACGATCCCGAGCAGCAAGGCATGGGCACGACCGTATCGGTGCTGGCGATGTGCGGCGATTACGGCATCACCGCTCAGGTGGGCGACAGCCGAATTTATTTGATTCGCGGACATGCCGTGGAGCCGCTCACCGAGGATCACACCCTCGTCGCCTGGCAACTCAAGCAAGGGATCATCACGGAGGCCGAAGCGGCCCGGTCACCGCACCGCAACGTGATCACCCGC
>JBGUEF010000551.1:0-2162 GCA_041821485.1 Deltaproteobacteria bacterium | reverse complement strand
CGTTTTTGTTCGAAGACTCGGAATTAACTGGCCCAGGCGATGAGCCGGTTCGCGAGCTCTGGTCCTTGGTCTTCCTGGATGAAGTGCCCCCCGCGGATTCGGTCGTGAGGCTGACCTCGAGCGCCCGGAACCTGGTCGATCAAGACCCGGTCCAGCTTCCCGAGAACCGCGTCGTTGCGCCCGAAGACGCACAAGAACGGCTTGTCGAATCGGCCGAGACCTTCCCAGGAACGGCGGTTGGCTCAGTTGCTGGCGACGATCTTTTCGACTGCTTCGAGCAAGCTCTTGCTGTAGACGCGCCCGATGAGGTTCTCGCGCGTCTTCTTTGCTACCGCGTCCCATTCGGCCTTGTGGGCTGAGGTGTCGACGACGGTGATGCCGCGCTTGACGAGAGCGTCGTAGGCCTTTTGGTCGGTGCGCCGTACCAATTTGTCGTTTGCCAGGCCGGCTTGCACGCTGGTGTTGATCAGCACTTGCTGGTCGTGCTCCGTGAGCTCGTCGAATTTTTCCTTGTTGAGCAGTGCGCCGCCGACGATGATCCCGAAGTTGTCTTTCGCCATGTAGTTGAGGCGCGTGTACCACTGAAGGGCCACCGCCCCGATCGCCGACGAGGGCACCGTATCAATCATTCGGGTCTGCAGGCCGCCATAGACCTCGCCGAGGCCCATCCGCACCGGGTTTGCACCGATCACCCGCACGAACTCCGCAAAGACTGGGTCGTCTTTCCATGCCCACGGGCGGGCCGACTTGAGATCTTCGGGCCTCGCGAATTCGTTGGCCGAGAAGATGCGGTTCTTGCCGGCCTCTCCCATCGACAGGGCCACGAAGCCAGCGTCGGCAAATAGCTTGGAGAAGCGGTCGGTGAGCGCCATGCGCGCTTTCACGGACTGGTCGTATTCGGTGATCAATCCCGGCGCGGTCAAGACCAAGATTGGGCGAGCCACGATCCCAAGCCCTGTGGTCGAGACGCCCGCCGCATCCATCTGACCGACGCGCATCTTGCGGACGAAGTCACGTTCATCGCCTTGGCTGCCGCCCGTGTAGTAACGCAGCTCGACTCGGTTATCCGTCTGCTCTTTGAGGCTTCGATTCCACGCCTTCATCGTTTTCATGAACGCCGAGCCGGAAGGCACGACCGACGCGAATCGGATCACGATGGGCCCGTCGGCACTCGCTTGCGGAACCGATACCGAACCAGGCAACAAGAAAGCGCCAACGGCTAGGAGAAGGACAAACAGGGTTTTCGCGTGGGTCATGAGCTCCTTGCAGTCGTTGGCCTGCCGGGTGGAGTTTACACCAGCTTCCCTCGATGACACTATCCCCCCCGCCCGGCGTATCGGGCGAAGGAGGAAGCATGGCGCTTGGAAACAAGGTTGCAGCGGAGTTTGTGGGCACGTTTTGGCTCGTGTTTGGTGGGTGCGGTAGTGCGGTCTTGGCGGCCGCGTATCCAGAACTCGGGATCGGTTTCCTGGGAGTCGCGCTTGCATTTGGTCTGACCGTGCTGACGATGGCGTACGCTGTCGGGCACATCTCAGGCTGTCACCTGAACCCCGCAGTCTCGGTTGGCCTCCTCGTAGGCAAAAGATTTCCGGCGTCCGAGCTGGTCCCTTACATCATCGCGCAGGTCCTTGGCGGAATTGCCGGTGCAGCCGTCCTTTACTTCATTGCCTCCGGTCAGGACGGTTTCGAAGCAGGCGGTTTCGCATCAAACGGCTTCGGTGAGCACTCGCCGGGCGGGTATTCGATGGCCGCAGCCCTCGCCGCCGAAATCGTCCTCACCTTCATGTTCCTCTTCATCATCCTCGGCGCGACCGACAAGCGCGCCCCAGCCGCCCTCGCCCCCGTGGCGATCGGCCTAGGCCTCACGCTGATCCACTTGATCGGCATCCCGGTCGACAACCTCTCGGTCAACCCCGCACGCAGCACGGCCGTGGCCCTCTTCGCCGAGCCCTGGGCTCTTCAGCAACTCTGGCTCTTCTGGGTCGCCCCGATCATCGGCGGCGCAATCGGTGGCGTAGTCTATCCACTCGTCGCGGGCAGCAGCGACTAGGACGGGAACATCGGGGCACGGCGGGACACGACACGGGAACCCTGCGGACGGCTCGGCTTGCAAAGGTGGCCGGAGGGGCTTGGGGCCTGAGGCCACGCAAGCCTCCCCTCGG
>JBGUEF010000550.1:0-2163 GCA_041821485.1 Deltaproteobacteria bacterium | reverse complement strand
AACGATCCGCAGTGGCAGTCAGGGTTCCCCGGGGCGGGTCGCCCATGGTAAGCTCCATGCCGGCCGCAGCTTAGCGGCCAGACGTTGTTGCGACACGAGGTCGTTTCATGAAGTTGTTCGACTCATCTTGAGATTGAACCACCCATGTCACTGGGTGAGCCTAGGGACCTGAATAAAGAGCGGTTGTCCCTCGTCAAAACCACGTAGCACCAGCTACGCAGCCCTTCTCGCATCTCGCGAATACCGATGGTGGAGTCCGCCGACGCGGGGAAACGCGACGATCTCCCCCATTTCCGGAGGCTCCACCGCCCGAGGAACAGGCGTGTCCTTTCCGAGTCCAAGATGGGTTCGATCTTCGTGGAAGTAGTCCACGTATCGTCGGACCACGCGCCGAAGTTGGTTCTCGCTGACTGCAATCACATGATCCAGGCAGTCGCGGCGTAGCCCGCCGATCCACCTTTCCGCGAATCCATTTTGCCAGGGCGACCTGAACGCCGTCTTTACCTGCGTCAGCCCAAGGCCATCAACGCGCTCCCTGAAGTAGGCCCCGTAGATCTTGTCGTTGTCGCGGAACAGGAAGCGACCAGGCGGCTCGTACGGACAAGCTTCTACGACCTGCTGGGCCGTCCACTGCGCCGTGGGGTGCTTCGTGACGTTGAAGTGGAGGATCCTTCGTCGGTCGAGGCTCAGGACGAAGAAGACATAGATGACCTCGAAGGTGATCGTAGGCACCACAGCGAAGTCGATGTCCAGCGCTTCATGCATGTGATTGTGCAGGAACGTGCGCCATCGTTGCTGCGATCCTGGTGGCGCTGCGCGCTTTGGCATGTAGCGGGATACCGAGATCTCGGATATCTCGATGCCCAGCTTGAGCAGCTCTCCGTGAATCCTCGGAGCGCCCCACCCGACATTCGCTACCGCCATTTCGACGATGAGCTTGCGAACGTCCTTGTGGACCCTGGGCCGTCCAGGACCTCGCTTTCGACTCTTCCATCGCCAGAAGAGCCTAAAGCCTTTCTTGTGCCAGGCGACGACCGTGGCGGGTTTGACCATGACCAACAACTCCTTCCAGCGGGACCAAGAGCGAGCAAGCACCACCCACAGGGCGCGGTCCAGTGGGCGTAGCTTGGGGCGCTTCTTTCGGTGCTTCAGGCAGGAGAGTTGGTGACGTAACGCGACGTTTTCGGCCACGAGGTCGGCACGATCCTTGAGTGCCGCCACGAAAACGGCGGCGACCAGCGGGAGTTGGAGCGGCATCGAGACCATGATAGCCTCGACGGAGTCGAGGTCGTAAACGAGGAGCTATGACCCCGTAGCGAATAAAGACGATGCACACCCGGATGAGCGCTGGCGAATGACAGGCAGGACGCCCTGGCCATTGTCCAGCTCGAGCCCGTCGTAGCCTGGCATCAGGTCCGGCGCCCTACTCCTCGCTCTCGGGACCAGAACCCTCTTCGGTGACCGCTCCCACCACCAGCTGCACTGGCGGTATGGGCTCGACCTCCCGCGGGAAATCAGAAAACGGAAACGGCAGCTCGGCCTGGTTGTACGTCAGGTAGCGGGTGACGGCGTACAGATAGCTCAGGGCCCGGTTCGCGAAGCTCCGCACCCGGTCGCTCGGCGGCTGGCGGGTAATGAGCGCATAAAGCAGCTCGAAGAGGACCACTACGGTTAGCAACACACTCGTTAGGCGGAAGATCACCACGAACAGCAGCGCGAGCAGGATGCGGATGCCCGTCTGGCGGCGCTCAATGATCGTGTCCTCGGTCTCCATCTGCTCTCCCTCTTCTCTCAGCCCCGTAGTACGAGTCTCCCCCGGGATTGGTTCGTCAGTCTGCTGCATCTCAGGACATTCCGCACTCCTTCCTCTGCAACTGCAACGCAGCGAAATCAGGGTCTCCCGCACAGACGCCACAGGCCGCCGCTGCGGTACTACCCTACTCGCTCGATCGCCCGATGCAGTGCTCGCTTCCCATTGCCTTCGCGAAGCCTCTCGTGGTCCAGCCGGCGCTCCGATACGCGAAGCATTGCGACCAGCAGGCCGGCGAGGCCGGCCCGAAGGCGGATGAGGAGAGCGAGAAGCGCTCGGCGCGGGGCCGACGGGTGGTGGTGGAGCCCCTCGCTCCCGGGCCCGCCGCCGACCTCCTCGAGCGCTACGGCTTG
>JBGUEF010000549.1:0-2170 GCA_041821485.1 Deltaproteobacteria bacterium | reverse complement strand
GGGTCCGTTGGGGGCCGTGCACATCAGCTACTACGACTCGAGCGGCAGGGATCTCAAGTACGTGACGGGACAAGGCGGGGGGCCCTGGGTGGCCGAAACCGTCTCGAGCGATGGGGACGTCGGCAAATACACGTCCTTGGCGCTCGACGGAACGGGCGCGCCGCACATCAGCTACTACGGTGAGGACACCAAGGACTTGCTGTACGCAACGCAGCTCGCCGGCGGCTCATGGATGACGGAGACCGTCGAGAGCCAAGGCGACGTGGGCAAGTACACAGCCCTGGCTGTCGATGGGGCCGGTGCCGCTCGCCTCACCTATTTCGATGAGAGCGCTCGAGATCTGAAGTACGCGACCCAGCAGCCCGGCGCGTCCTGGGTGCTCCAAACTGTCGACAGCCTGGGTGACGTCGGTCGCTATACCTCGATCGCCATCGATAGCCTGGGCCATGCGCACGTCAGTTACTACGATACGACCAACAGCAATCTCAAGTACGCCTTGATCGCCGCGCCAGAGTGAGGACGGAAGTCTCGAATCGGGCGCTGTCCGCGATGCCCGCCTCAGTCGGCGGCGAGCGCGTTACACACGCTGAGTAGATCGTTGGCTGCGGTCGCGAGCTTCGATGCGGACAGGTTGGCCTCCGCGTCGTCGAGGTCCGCGTTGAGCTTGTTGGTAGACGCAGAATCGAGATCGCCATCGGCAACAGCGCGGTCGATCGCCGCGCGGCTCTGGTCGATCAGCACTTCAATTTGCCGAAGGTCCTGCGCCGCAGAGGCTGGCGCGCTGTCGGCGATGGTAACTGCGTTCCGGGCGCGCACGCCGGCCGCGCAGCTGGCGTCCCGGGCGAGCAGGTCATTGCGAACGGGCTTGTAGCAGGAGATGCCACCAATGATGTCTTCGGTGAGCATGGGGTTGAGTGCTTTCCCCGTGGCGCGCCGGACCGGCGAGTTCGCAGTGCAGATGGCTCCGTTAGGCCGGACGCTCGTCACGGCGATCGACTCCTCGCGGCCCTCGGTGAACGAGCGCAACGTACCCGTTACCCGATCCAAGAGCCCCACGCCGACCCTCAGCATCAGGGCCCGGTCGCCGATCAGCTGCCCGCCGCCGACGCTGATCGCGACTCCGTTGGCGGTGATGGTTGGGGTCAGGGCCTGGAACACTACCTCGATCTCAGGGTAGCCCCCGAACGCGTCCAGGGTGGCAATCCAGTCGAGCTCCGCGCTGTTGCCATTGTCGATCAGCTTGAAGACGTCTTGGCGGGTAACCGCGTAGAGCTCTCGGTTGTCCGGAGACACCGCCACCGATGCGGCCACCGGGCTGCCTACATCGTATCGCCAGAGCTCGCTCAGCTCACGGTCGTACGCGATCACGTTTCCGACGTTGTCCGAGACATAGACGCGTTGGCCATCCTCGCTCACGGAGGGCGTCGAGCCGGTGCCGCCGTCGAATTGAGCAGAGCTCAGTACTTTGAACTCGAGCCCGCCGTTGCCGTCATCGACGAGGTCGAACGCGTAGATGGCGCCCAGCTCGGACACTCCGTCCATCGCGCCGTCGTCCTCATCCGGAGCAGTGGCCGCCACGTAGATCCGGCTCGTATTCTGATCGATCGCAAAGAAGTTCGTAACGATCGCTCCACCACCGAAAATCACGTCGACGATCGTCTCGTAGAAGCTAGCGCCGCTCGGGGTCTTCCCGAACACCTTATCTGTTTCCGCATTGCTGAGGTCGATGACGGGCTGGGGTAGGCCGATATCGTTGCTGACGGCAGGTGCTCCCGGAACCTGCCCGAGCGGTGCAATCATCTCGCCGTTTGTCCGTCTGTACGCGAACATGACCCCCTCGATGGTCACACCGACGAGCGAATCGGTTCGCGGGTGATAGTTGAAGCCGAAAGAATGTGCGGGGGAGCGTTCACCAGGCTCCAGCGTCGGAGGAGCGGTCAATCCCGTAGACTTTCTCCAGAGGATGGTTCCATCCGGTTTGATCGCCATCACCTCTTCGTAGCTCGCGTGATAGATGATTTGCTTGCCGAGGTTGTCGGGGTCGTTGAGGATCAGAATGGCGCCGCTGCCCGCGTTGTGACCGTCGCCCGGGATCTCCCAATTGCGTTCGCCTGTTTCCGCATCGAGCGAGACGAGTGAGATATCGAACTCCGGAGACTGTGGAAACAGC
>JBGUEF010000548.1:0-2176 GCA_041821485.1 Deltaproteobacteria bacterium | reverse complement strand
GACTGTCACCAGTTGCGAGCTCTTGAGAAGCCGAGTCGCGTTGCGAGTGCCGACCACGCAAGGAATCCGCAGCTCACGGCTGACGATCGCCGCATGGCAGGTCACGCCACCCTCATCGGTGACCAAAGCACCGGCATGGCGCATGACTGGCACCCAGTCCGGGCTCGTCATCTCAGCGACCAGGATTTCGTCCTTCCCGATCTTGGCGTCCGCCTGAAGCTCGCGCATGACCCGGACCTTGCCGGCGACACGTCCAGGCGACGCACCGAGCCCGCTGACGAGCGGCGTCCCCGCCTCCACCTCGAGGGTCGTGATGGGGCGTGACTGAAGGACGTAGGCTTTACCGTTCTCGAACGCCCACTCGACGTCTTGCGGGCTCCCGTAGTGCTCCTCGATGCGAAGTCCTAGGGAGGCGAGCTCGAGAACCTGGGCATCGTCGAGCAAGCGGAGTTCGCGCTCCGCCTGCGGAACCTCGAGACGCGCCTCGCTGCCATCCGATTGATGCACAATCTTGTACGCCTTGGACCCGATGCGCGCGCTGCTCAGTCCCACCTCCGCAGCGGACGGGTCCCGCGACCGAGACACGAAGTAGGTATCCGGCTCCACCTGCCCGCCGACGACGACTTCCCCAAGCCCGTAGGCTCCTTCAATCAGCATCCGCCCGCGGTCCTGCGAAATCGGATCCACGGTGAACATCACGCCAGACGTTTCGGAGTCGACCATCCGTTGAACGACCACCGCAATCGTCGGTTCATCGCTCAGCCCCAGGCTGTGCCGGTACGCCACCACGCGAGAGCCCCAGAGCGACGCCCAGCAGTCGAGGAGGCGTTGGATGAGCGTTTCCTCGACGACGTTCGTGAACGACTCGTTCATGCCAGCGAACGACGCCTCGGCGGTGTCTTCCGCCGTCGCCGACGAGCGCACCGCAACCCGAGCGCCCTCCCCTAGCTCCTTGAACGCTGCCATGACGGCCAACTGCACATCGTCGGGAACGCCGGCTGACTGCACCGAAGCTCGGAGCTCGTCGGACACCAGCTTGAGAGCGCCCGAGTCGTCGATGTCTGCGTTCGCGACGATATCGAGAACCCGTTGACGGCATCCCGCGGCGTCGAGCGCGTGCAGGTAGGCCTGCCCCGTGACTACGAAGCCCTCAGGGACGGGCAGCCCCGCGGCGGTCATCTCGCCAAGGTTGGCCCCTTTGCCACCGGCGATGGGGGTGTCATTTCGGCCCAGGGTTCCGAAATCGCGTACGAACTCAGAAGTATTCGGCACCATGCGCGACCGTACATGCATCGGGCGGGCCAACTTCTAGTTGGCCAGGCGCCCTGGGTTTAGTGCCCAATAAACCATGAAATGACCCTTCGCCGCCACGCCAATCGTGCGCGGAATTGCGGTTCAGGCGAAGAAAGTGCGCCGGCAATGCCCAGGTCACCTGGAAATCCTAGAAGGTTCCCTTTGGCACGTTCGATGCACACCTGGTATCAGGTTCGGACCCTCAAAGGAGGAGACCATGAGCGCTGATGAAGCAGACAAGACAATGAAACAAGACCTGGAAGACACTCGCGATGACCTCAAGCGGGCCGCAGACGAGATTCGGGTGAAGCTCCACCTTGCCGGCATGGACGCCAAGGACGCCTGGGACGAGATTCAGCCACGTCTCGAAGACTTCGAGCGGCGTTTCGATGACAAAGCCGACGAGGTGAGCGAAGAGCTCAAGGCGTTGGGCAGCGATATCAAGCAGCGCTTGCTCAACATCAAGGCCAAGCTCAAGCCTGAGTAGCTTCCTCGCGAACGACGAACACGCTGCAAGGCGCGTAACGCACGGTAGCCTCGGCGACGCTTCCCAAGAGGCGGCGCAGCATGCCGGTGCGTCCGTGCGACCCGAGGACGATGAGGCTCGCCCTGGTGTCCTTGGCAACCTTGCAGATTTCGACCGACGGATGCGCGCTCGGAACCGATTCGTATTGCACGTCGGTATCGGCCAAATGACCGAAGTAGCGACGGCGCGCTTCCTCGAGCTTGTGCATCGAACCCTCGTCCCAGGCCTGGCGTTCCCCTTCGGATGGCTCGCGGCCGCCTGGTCCCCTGGCTTTTTTGGGATCGTACACGTGAACCAAAAACACGCGTGCCTCATCGCGTCTCGCGATGTCCGCGGCTCTCTGGAGGGCGAGCTCGG
>JBGUEF010000547.1:0-2178 GCA_041821485.1 Deltaproteobacteria bacterium | reverse complement strand
GGCCGATGAAGCAGACTCTAGAAAACGCGCTCGGGCTCTCGATGCCGGACCTAGTGGACCTGATCAACGACCCTCGCTTTCGCACTGGCGTCGTTCCCTCGGCCAACCTCATTGGAACGACGAACGAAATCTGTCGCTTCTTCGACATGTTGGTGAAGGGAGGCACCTATGGCGGGCACCGCATCTTGTCGCCGTCGACCATCGCGAAGGCGATCGAGCCGCAGAGCCCAGGGCGGTTCGACCGCATCATCAAAATCCCGATGGCCTACTCGATGGGCTTTATGCTGGGAAACGACCCGATTGGATTCTACGGACCGCGTTGCGGACAGGCATTTGGCCACATCGGGCTGATGAACATCATGGGTTGGGCGGATCCGGAGCGTGACCTGGCCGTGGCGCTCACCAATACGGGCAAGCCCATGCCTTCGGTCGACACGATTCGCTGGTTCGAGATCCTGCGCCGGATCAATACCCGGGTTCCGCGTGACGGGTCCGGCCCACTCCGTCAGTTGCGCTAGAGCGGCCACGAGTTCGAGCTTCGTCCCGGCTTCGCGCTTTTTATCAACGACCAAAAATGGTACCAAGGAGCCGAGGTCCGGGTGAGGGCGCGTGTGCGCTCCGGTGGGCCGAGGAGGCTGGGGTGAAAGAGAGCCCGACGAGGTCCAGCCGGGCTTGGGTCGTGGTCCTGATGATCATCGTGGGTGGTCTCGGTTTCGCGTCGCGCGGCACAGCGCAAGCGCTTCCGCAGTTCGATCTGAACCAATTTCGGCCCTCGGAGCTCGCGACCGATGGGTTCGCAGTGAGCAACGCCGATGGGCAGGGCCACTTGCGGTTCGGCTTCCAAGTTTACTTGGACTTCTCCCGGGACACGATGGAGCTCCAAGTCACCAATGGCCCGATCCCCGATCAGCGCCTCGAGCTCGTGCACTCGCAGCTCACGGGTCACCTCACGTGGAGCCTCGGTTTGTGGGAGCGCCTCGTCATCTTCATGGATGTTCCGTACACATTCATCCTCGGCGACAGCCTTACCGACGAGGGCGCTGCCTTCCTTCAATCGATCGGCCTGGGCTCTCTGATCCCGGCGGGAAGCGGCCTCGGCGATTTGTATCTGGGCGCTCGCGGAGTGCTGTACGGGACGCGGAAGGACATCTTCCAACTGGCCGCGCAGGCCACCTTGACCACGAACACGGCATCTGCTTCGAGGCCGCAGCAAAACTATCTCGGTGAGCCCAATAAGAGCCCCCACATCGGTGGATGGTTCGAAGTGCTGGGGACCTTCAACGCCGGTGAGCTCGTCCGGATTCCGCTCAACGTTGGATACAAGACTGGCTTCACGCAAGACATTCCATCGCTGGGTATCGGCAACCAGCTCACGTTTGGAGCCGCCGTCCAAGTCCTCTTGGGGCAGGAGCGCTTCATGCTCACCATGGAAGCATTTGGTCGAACTGCCGCCGCGTCGGGAACCGGATTTGGGGGCCGCCAGGAATCGCCGGTCGAGCTTCTCGGCGGCTTCAAGTACCTCCATCCCAAGGGCTTTGCCGTAGGTGTTGCCGGAACTGGCGGAGTGACGTCCGGTTACGGCAATCCTGATTGGCGCCTGATCGGCATGCTCGGCTACACGATGCCCGAGAAGGAAGTAGCAGCCGTAGTGGATACGGATGGCGACGGCATCGTCGATGAGCTGGATGCGTGCCCGAATGAACCAGAAGACTTCGATGGGTTCCGCGACGAGGATGGATGCCCGGACCTCGACAACGACTCGGACGGCATTCTCGATGTCTACGACGCGTGCCCAGATGAGCCCGGACCGCCGGAGAACCACGGCTGTCCCGATTCTGACCGCGACGGTGACGGCGTCCCTGACCGAATCGACAACTGCCCGGACGAGCCGGGCCCCGTCGAGAACCAGGGTTGCCCCGAAGAGCAGCTCGTGGTGATCGAAGAGAGCCGGCTCGAGGTCCTCGACAAGATCTACTTCAACACGAACAGCGCGCAGCTCCAAAGGCGCTCCCATGCCGTTCTCGACAACGTGGCGGCCGTCCTCAACGCTCACCCGGAGATTCCGATGATCCGCGTCGAGGGCTACACCGACTCGACTGGCCCGTCGGCTTACAACATGAGGCTTTCGCGACGGCGCGCAGAATCGGTCATCCGGTATCTGGTCGAGCAGGGTGGAGT
>JBGUEF010000546.1:0-2190 GCA_041821485.1 Deltaproteobacteria bacterium | reverse complement strand
CGGCAGTGCCCACGACGGCAATCGGAAGCCAGGGCAATTGGAGCCACTTCTGATCGAAGACTTGGTAGATGACGACGGGGATTAAGGCGATGATGAGCAGCAGGACCGTGTCGTGCCGGGTCCACCACACCATGTCCTTTACCGAGTAGTTCTTCTTGATGAACATCGAGCGCCTATTGGTACCACAGTGTCCTGCGGTCCTCCATCTCCGCACGGAAGAGCCCCCAGCCCGCGCGAACGGCGCGTTCCCCGTCAAGAACGACTACCAGCTCATACTCGGCATAGCCCTCCGAGTCGGCTAGCATCTGGCCTGCATGGTGAGAACGAATCATGAAGCCTAGCGGAGCGCGAACGGTTGTGATCGGTGGCGCGGCCGGTGCATGGGGCGACAGCTCGTTTGCTGCGCCGCAGCTGCTCGACACCGGGCGATGTGACTACATCTTCTTCGAGGCGCTTGCCGAGGTCACGATGGGGATTCTTACGCGGGCGCGGGAAAAGGATCCGGCACTTGGGTATGCGACCGACGTGATCGGAATGATCGGGCGTGACCTGCCGCGGTTCGTCGAGCAAGAGGTGCGTGTCGTGACGAATGCCGGTGGAGTGAACCCGAAGGCCGCGGCCGATGCGCTCCGTTCCATGGCCGAGCGAGCAGGGGCGTCGATACGAATCGCCTGGGTCGAGGGTGACAACTTGATGGATCGCATCGACGAGCTCGGCGCGCTTGGGATCGCGGAGATGAGTGACGGGTCTTCGCTGGTCACCGAACCGCTGAGCTTCAATGCCTATCTTGGAGCTCGTCCAATCGCAGCCGCGCTCGGGGCTGGGGCGGACGTGGTGATTACCGGACGATGTGTGGACTCGGCGCTCGCGCTCGGGCCGCTGATTCACGAGTTCGGCTGGGGACCGGAGGACCTCGACCGCCTTTCTCAGGGAAGTCTCGCGGGGCATCTACTCGAATGCGGGCCGCAGTCGACGGGGGGCTTGCTGACCGACTGGGAGGACATGCCTTCCTGGCACGACCTCGGATACCCGATGGCCGAGTGCAGGGCGGATGGCTCGTTCGTGCTCACCAAGCCCGACGGCACTGGAGGTTTGGTCGATGTTCGCACCGCCTCCGAGCAGTTGATCTACGAGATAGGCGATCCGTCCGGGTATCTGTTGCCCGACGTGACCTGCGATTGGCGACACGTGGAGCTCACTCAGGTGGGAACAGACCGCGTCGAGGTGCAGGGAGCCCTGGGTAGGCCAGCTCCGGCGACATTGAAAGCCTGCGCGCAGGTCGTGGATGGCTACAAGATCACCGGCTTGGTGTTCATCGGCGGGCGCGACGCCTCGAGGAAGGCGAATCGTTTCGGGAGCGGCTTCATTCGGCGCGCCGAGAACCTCCTCGAGCGGGAAGGCTTTGCCGGGCTGCGCGATGTCGACATCGAGATCCTTGGCGCTGAAAGCACCTATGGGCCGCATGCGCGCGCGCAAGACACACGCGAAGTCATTGTGAAGGTCGCGCTGCATCACGACTCGCGTCGGGCGCTCGGGGCGGTCGTCCGTGAGCTTGGCTCCTTTGGGCTGGTCGTGGCGGGCCTCACCGCAGGCGGGCGTGGGCTTCCCAAACCAACGCCGCTCGTGCGGCTACGAAGCTACCTCGTCCCGCGCGAGCGTTTTCACCCGGAGATCTACCTCGATGGCGAGCCGGTTCCTTACGAAGAGCCAAGCGCGACCGTCAGCGCCGTGCCGCCGCCAGTGGCAGAGCTCGCTAGCGAGCCATTCGCGGTCAGCGATCCCGTCGAGCTCCCACTCATTGCCATCGCTCACGCTCGAAGTGGCGACAAAGGCGCCGACGCAAACATCGGCATCCGCGCGCGTCATCCCGACTTCCTCCCGCTTCTGAAAGATCAGCTTTCCGTCGACGTCGTAGCCGACTGGTTCAGCCATCGAATAGAGGGACCGGTGCAACGCTACGAGCTACCTGGCATCGACGCCCTCAACTTCGTCCTCCGCGACGCCCTCGGCGGAGGAGGCATCGCATCTCTCCGCTTCGACCCGCAGGGCAAAGCCTACGCACAACAGCTGCTAGACATGCCCATCCAGGTCCCCACCGCCTGGCTCTCCCACCCCGCCATCGCCGAAGTCGCCGAAGTACAGGCCGCACGCGAAAAAAGGGGACTGTCCCCTTTTTCACTCGGTTGACGA
>JBGUEF010000545.1:0-2195 GCA_041821485.1 Deltaproteobacteria bacterium | reverse complement strand
CGGTGAACGCATTTTAAACGCGACCGCGCGCACATTCTGCGCCGTTCGACGTGCTCCTCGCTCCGGCCTCATCGTGTGCAGCTGTTACCGATCGGAGCGCACGAGTACCCACTGCCGGTTGCCCACGCTCGAGTGAACCTGCACCGAGTCCGCGCCGAGCGCCTTGGCCCAGGCGGGGAGCTTCGGCTCCGTGATCAAGGCGACTCTATAGCCTTCGAGCGAATCGTTCAACACCGAACGGAAAAAAGCCTGAGCATCCATATCGGCCTGGGCGCGTTCTCCGACGGCCGACTCGGCCATGCCTTCGCCAAGCCGCCGCGGAATGAACTCCTGCGCAGTGGACTCGGGGACGACGAGCACGTCGGGTCTGCGAACCCGCACGTCGCCGTACGGCGCGTCGATCTCTTCCGAACCGACGAGCGGATTTCGCTCTGGGATCGGCCTTCGGCTGACTCGCTGCAGGCGATAGGGCGAATCGCTGGATACATCGAAGTGCGGAAGATGAACCAGCCACCCGTACGTTTCGACCACCGTGCCTTCATCCAAACCGTCCAGGTACGCTCGCACTTCGTTCCGCGCGTCGCCGTGCTGAGTCAACTGCACCTCGAAGCTGTGCCCGGCGGCCCACACCACGAGCGTCGCGAGGACCCCCTGCGCAATGCGGAGAGCCCGTCCGCCGGTCGAAGCGAAACGTGACAGGAGCGCCGCCGACGCCACGCCGCCGTAGTACGCCAGCCAGAATCCGAAAGGCAGCACGAAGCGATGCTCGCAGCGCCCAACGACCAGAGTGAAGAACACGACACTGCTCATACCCGCGCAGAGAGGAAGCAAGCGGAACGTGCGCGAACGGACACCGTCGCCACCGCGGTTGACGATGACGATGCCAACCCCGACCCAGCAAAGCGCCACGACCAACCACGGCCAGTAATAGGTCTCCTGACCGAGGCCGATGTCGATGATGTTGGTGAGGACGCCCTTGGGTGTTCTCGCATAGCTCATCCAGTCCTGGCTGGCGCCGCCCGTAAGCTCGCGAAGCCGGGCGACGAAACCAGTGGGGTTGAGAAGGCCCCCCCCGAGGAGACCCAGCGAGAGCGCGCCGGCCAAGGTCGCAAGAACCGTGTTCCGGTAGTGTGCCGCACGCGGGCCGAAGGGTTGATCGCTTCGCAGTGGCAATAGCAGAACGTAGACCAGGCCGGGCAGTACGAAGCCGGCATACGCCTGGTCTTTGGTGGCTACCGCCGCGCCGGCCAGGACTCCAAACAGGATGTAGTCACGGCGATTCCGTGTTTCGGCGATAGCCAGGAGCCGGTCGATCGCGAGCGCCGTCCACATCAAGTAGGGACCGTCGAGGTTGCTGACCCGTCCGTAGTACGCGAACGACAGGCACGTGGCGGCCCACACCGCTGCCCAACGGCCAGCCTGGATGCTCACCGTGCGCCGGGCGATCCGGGCCATCACCAACAGCGCGACGCATGCCATGAGCACGCCCACGACTTTGGCGACGAGCGAACAACCGGTCATCACCGGCACGGTGAGGATCTGATCCATCAACGCCGGCAGGGTCCATTCCTCGGCGGCGAGCGCGGCGGGCAAGAGGATCGGGAGGCACAGGACTGCGATCACCGCATTGTGGAACAGCGGGTACCGATGCCCTTGGCCGGGCGTCAGATTGACTGCGAGCCCGGCAAAGAAGTCGCGAGGGGCGATGCCGTCGTTCTCCCAACCGTACGCTCCGGGCAGGTCCCAGCCGACCGCGACGAGCTGGGAGAGAGCGAAGACGAGGACGATCCAACCGACCGTTCGATCTTCCCGAATGAGCTTCATGTCCCGGCGAAGCGGAGCTTGTATGCGTAGAGCCGGACCAGGTGGCGAAGGAAGTTCAGCTGCTCCTTGAGCGAAAGCTTGCTTTCGCCGTGTTGCCGGTCCGCGAAGTGAATCGGGACTTCGCTCGCATGGTTGAAATTACCCTTCACGAAAATCTCGAGGGCGATCTTATAGCCGATGGGAGAAAGGCGGCCCGCATCCGGCATCTCGGCGCGACGGAAGGCGAAGAAGCCGCTCATCGGGTCTTTGAGGGGGCAGAGCGGTCGCGCAAGGAGCGAGGGGATGATGGAGTTCAGCTTGCGAAAGAAGCTCCAGTCATCGTGAATCGAGCCTCCTTCGACATAGCGTGAGCCGAGCACGAAATCGCTTTC
>JBGUEF010000544.1:0-2197 GCA_041821485.1 Deltaproteobacteria bacterium | reverse complement strand
AAGGCAT
This sequence comes from Deltaproteobacteria bacterium, assembly GCA_041821485.1. Lineage (GTDB taxonomy): Bacteria > Myxococcota_A > Polyangia > Polyangiales > Houyiibacteriaceae > SG8-38. The sequence continues at coordinate 2,190 of JBGUEF010000544.1, read as the reverse complement.
TCGCGTCGCCCGCGGCTTTACCGCCACTGCCACCGATGTGCTAAGCCCCTAGCGTGGAGCGCACGCGCTACCTGATCGTCGGAGCCGGCGTCAGCGGGCTCGCGTTTGCCGACTGGCTACGCGACGACGACTATCTGATCGTCGAAGCGGAAGACGAGATCGGCGGCTACTGCCGCACCATCAGGCGCGATGGTTTCGTTTGGGACTACTCGGGACATTTCTTCCATTTTCGGCATCCCGAGATCGAGGAATACCTGGTCGACCGCATGGAAGGGCAACGTGTTCTTCGCGTCGAGCGCGACAGCCGCATCTGGTACGCGGACCGGTTCATCGACTTCCCGTTTCAGAAGAACATCCACCAGCTTCCAGAGGCCGAGTACGAACAATGCGTTCGCGACCTAGAGGAACGGCCGGAAGAGCAGGGGGGCAACTTCAAGGAGATGCTCTACGCGCGCTACGGCCGCGGCATCGCGGAGAAGTTCCTGATTCCATACAACGAAAAGCTCTATGCCCTGAACTTGGCGGCGCTCGACGCCAACGCGATGGGACGGTTCTTTCCCCACGCGAGTGTCGAGGAGATCCTTCGGAACGCGGATGCGCCAGCCAATGATGGCTACAACGCGACGTTCACCTATCCGGAGGGCGGCGCGATTCAATACATCGACGCGCTAGCGAAAGGTGTCCGTGGGGACCGAATCGCGCTGGGCGAACGGGTACTGAACATCGACCGAAAAGCCAAGGTGGCGAGCACGAACAAGCGCCAGATTCACTACGACGCGCTGATCAGTAGTGCTCCGCTGGTCGCTCTGCTGGACATGTGCGGCCTGGCATATGATGCGGCTGTCCTGAGCCACAACAAGGTTCAGGTTTTCAATCTGGGGTTCGACAGCAAGGGCCCGGCCGGCGTGCACTGGATCTACTACCCACAGCGAGATCTCTCGTTCTATCGGGTGGGCTTTTACGACAACATCTTCGGTTCGGACCGGATGAGCTTGTATGTCGAGGTTGGCCTTCCCTGGGATGCCGAGCTCTCCGAAGACGACCGCGGCGCACTGAAGGCGAGAGTCTTGGCCGACCTCCAAACCTGCGGCGTCGTCACCAACCAGGCCCTCGTCGCCTCTCACGACGTTCTGCTGAACCCCGCATACGTGCACATCACGACCCAATCAAATTCCGAATCCACGGCTAGGAGAGAGCTGCTAGCGGCTGAAGATGTCCACTCGATCGGCCGCTACGGCGCTTGGACCTACTGCTCGATCGAAGACAACATCATCGAGGCGCGGGCGCTCGCAGACGCGCTTCACTGCAACCGCCGCACCGAAACGGTGTGAAATCAGGGGTTTAGCCCTCCCCGAAAACCGCGTGAACGATGGGGGTTCGCCGCTCACCTTGGGGGCAGGGTCTGCCATTGCCTAAGGTGAATGCGTGTCTTTTTGTGGGGGGGTTCCCGTGAGATCGATTCTATTCGTGTTGGTCGCCTGCGTGGCGACAGGGTGCGCAAGCGGTGGTGAAGGTGGCGATCGAGCCGGAGGCGGCTCGGCCGGCGGCACGGGCACCGCCGGGACAGGCGGAACGGGTCTGAGCCCAATCGTCATAGTTCCCGACGCCGAGCTCTGCGGCGGTGAGCCCTGTGCGGACCACAGTGGCGGGCGCCAATTCACCCACGACAGCGCTCCCGGAGCGGACGTGCTCTTTGGAGCTGCGAACAGGAATCCGGCCGGGACCGTCGCGGCCAATGAGCCGGCGATCGTCTACCCGAGCAATGAGACGATGTTTCCGGTCAACGTGTCCCGCATTCGCTTCGAGTGGAGCGAGCCTGCGGCGGACCTCGCCTATGAGCTGAGGTTCGTGGGCATCGAGACCACCGTGTCGATCTTCACGACTGGCACCGCCTGGGCTCCCACCGAGGAAGAATGGGACTGGGTTGCCGAGTCGAATCGCGGCGGAGCGGTGTCGTTCACCGTCAGTGCGCTCGACCCGAGCGATGCGGCGGAAGCTTGGGCGTCGAAGAGGATCGACGTGTTCTTCAGCGACGGGGCGGTTCCTGGTGCGATCTACTACTGGTCGACTGGGACCAGCGGAGTCATGCGCGCGCGCATCGAGGACGCCATTTCACAAAAGTTCTATACGGACCCTGAGGCAGACGACGCCGGCGAGTGCGTGGCCTGTCACACGGTCTCGCGTGATGGG
>JBGUEF010000543.1:0-2199 GCA_041821485.1 Deltaproteobacteria bacterium | reverse complement strand
GCAGTCGCATCTCGCCCTCTAGCGCTTCGATGATCACCTCATCGGGCTTGCTCCAGAAGTTGTAGGTGTAGTTTTGGCCGATCGGCATGTATCCCCAGTTCATCCCGAAAACCATCGTGGGCTTGCCGTCGATCAGAAGCTGGTATCCACGTTCGTCCTTGTGGACCTTCACGACATTGGGGCCGTCGGTCTTGGCGGTGCTTGCTGCAGATGCCGGTGGGGGTGCGGCCGGCCGTGCGGATGCCGGTGGCGGTTCGACGTCGGCCGGCGGTGCGAAGTCGTCGATCGGCGGTGCGGGTGCGCCGGGCGGCGCGGGCGCGTCTGGCGGTTGGGGTCCAGGTCCGATGGGCTGCGCGGGTGCACCTGATGGCGCCGGTGCGCGGGGTTCTTCTCCGTACTGTTGCGCGGCTGCCGCGGCGGACCAAAAAACGACCAGCAGCGCAACCGCGATTCTCATGCCGCCTGGTCCTCGGGAAGCTCGTTGTTTTGGATGATGTAGCGGTACATGTGCCCCGACGCCTTGATGACTCGTTCCTGGGTTTCGAAATCGACCCAGACGATGCCAAAGCGCTTCGCAAACCCAAACGCCCACTCGAAGTTGTCGAGCAGCGACCACAAGAAATAGCCGTGCAGAGGAACGCCGGCGTCGATCGCGGCGAGGCACGCTTGCAAGTGGGCCTTGATATAGTCGCAACGCCGAGTGTCCTGCACTGAGCGGTCTTGCCCGGGACCCGTCCCGTACGCGGCGCCATTTTCGGTGACGACCAAGGAGCCCGGCTCGTAGTCGGCGTTCAATCGCACGAGGCTATGAGTCAGCCCCTTGGGATAAACCTCCCAGCCCATGTCGGTCAGCTCGGCAGGGTCGGGAACCGCAATGGTTCTCGGTTCGTTGTCGGCCTCGGGAATCGTGGCGCTGCGCACGACGGCCCGGCTGTAGTAGTTGACGCCCAAGAAGTCGATTGGGGTGTTGATTTCCTCGAGGTCGCCGGCCTTCACGAAGTCCATGCCGCGGGGCAGCCTCCCTTCGCGCTCATGGTACTCGATTACGTCATTTGGGTAACGGCCCAAATAGATCGGATCGAGGAACCACCGAATCAGCTCGCCGTCGAACTGCTGGGCAGCAGCTCGGTCGGCCTCGCTCGGCGATGCTGGCTCGCACTCGGACACGTTGACCGTGATGCCAACTTTGGCTCGAAGCGCGTTCTGACGAATCACCTGCGCGGCCCTCGCGTGGCTTAGGAGCAGGTGGTGCGATGCGACCAAGGCATCAGGCCAGCTTCGCTTTCCAGGAGCGTGGTCCCCTTGGGCGTACCCGAGCACGCTCACACACCACGGTTCGTTGTGTGTGATCCAATGTTGGACGCGATCGCCAAGGCGCGCGGTCACGGCGTCCGCGAGCTCCACAAACGCATCAACGGTTGAACGGTTGGTCCAGCCGCCCTTGTCCTGAAGTGCTTGGGGAAGGTCCCAATGATAGAGCGTCACCCAAGGGTTGATGCCCGCGGACATCAACCCATCCACGAGTCGGTCGTAGAAATCGAGCCCCGCAACGTTGACCGCACCGCGCCCGGTGGGAAGGATTCGCGGCCAGGCAATGCTGAAGCGGTACGCGTCCAGCCCGAGGGACGCCATGACTGCGATGTCCTCCGCGTAACGATGATAGTGGTCACACGCGACATGGGCGTTGCTGCCGTCTTCGATGAGCCCGGGTTGCTCCGCATAGGTGTCCCAGATCGATGGGCCCCTGCCATCGGTATCGTGGGCACCTTCAATTTGGAAGGCCGAAGTGGCAACACCCCAAACAAAGCTGTTGGGAAAAACCTCGTCCATCGTGTTGGATCTCCAGCGAAAACACCTGTCCGGGACGACCCGATCAGTTTGTTTGACCGACGAACCAAGTATCAATCGACGCAAAATGTGTCAAGGATGCCCGGAGTGAGATGAATCAAGTCAAGTACTTGCGACGACCTGTGTGAGTGAACAGACGCGGTGTCGATGGATTCTTCTTTTTAGGCAGAATTGTGACTCATTCGGGGAAAATTAGGCCTTGATCTTTTAGTGAGAACACTGTTTTCATTGTCATTCTTCTGCTCGGAGCAACTTTGTTCACCATTCGAACAAACCGTTGATTGTTTTCCGGGCTGTCAACCCAAGGATTCAAACAATGAAACAGGTATTTGTAACGACCGCGTTCGCCAT
>JBGUEF010000542.1:0-2205 GCA_041821485.1 Deltaproteobacteria bacterium | reverse complement strand
GCAGAGTTTACTTATAAGACGTTCTGCGCAATTGAGACCTCAATATGGTCCCCATGGGCTAAGAGAGCTCGCTGAGAACCGCGGTACGCAAGTCGTCGACGTCGGATTCCGTCGTCAACTGGGGCGCGATCGTGGGCGCGTAGCCCACCTTCAAGACCGTGAGCGCGATCTCGCTGTTCGCCGGAAGCGCTAGGGTGACGAAGCCGGTCACGTCCGACGTGGCACAGTTGTCGGTATCGACGACGCAGACCTCGACACCTTCGAGCGGCACGTCACCCTCGCTTGGCTCGAACACGATGACCTCCATCCTGAACTGGACGGTCTTTCCGCCGGTGTCTCCACTGCTGCTGCCACAGCCGAGCGCGCACCCGAGTATCGCAACTACCACCGCTTTGAAATCCATGAGAGCCCTCGCTTTCACCACGGAAGGCATGGGTTTCCAGCGGCGGGTATCTATACGTAATTATCAATCTTCCGCGGTCGAACGAAGGCCGTCGCTCGCTAGCGAAATGCCTGGTTGCTCGGTCTGCTGCAAACGGGCTACGGTCACGACATGCGAGTCTACTCCTTCGTCTTCGTAGCCATGTGCGGCTTTGCTTCCATCGCAGCGGGCGCGGGCGGAGAAGCCTCGAGCCCATAGGGACGCGGCCGCGCCATTCGGGTGTTCCTTTAGGCGTTGTTGAACGCGTCGAGCCTCTGCTGAGTCGGGAAGCGGATGATCATCAGTACCCAGGTGACGACGAAGAACGGCATGACCACCGACGGCGGCGCACTCAGGAAGCCGAGGACCAGCCCGAGAATCGCAACGCTCTCGGCGAGCGCAAGTGAGAGAATGAGCGCTACGAGGTAGGGACTTTGACTCGATGACCGGGTCTGCTCAGACGGCATGCGTCGAACGAACCGGGGCGCGATGAGGCTTGCTCCGGCGGTCCCGACCGCAGCGAAGGCGAACATTGGCGCGAGGCTCCGCCAGTCGCTTGCGGAGTCGACCGCGGTGAGTTCGAGCACGACGATGTACACCAGCGTCGACGCGAAGAGCGCGGCCCACAGCACCCTGGACAGACCGAGTTGGCTACTCATGAGTCCATGGTGCCAAAGAGGGCCCAAGGGCCAAAACAATCGCCGGGCGTGTCCGAGCGTAGGAAGAACAAACGCCCTGTCCGCGTGGCGACCCACGCGACATAACAGCTAGTTCTGCGCAATTGGGTCCTCAACATGGTCCCAATCGGCCAGGAGAGAAAGGGGTGAGCGTTTTGTCGTTTCGGCCTTAGAGTCCGCCTCGATGAACCCTTTATCGCTCCCCCTCACGCTCCCTTGTGGAGCCGTGCTCCAGAACCGCATCGGCAAAGGCGCGATGACCGAAGGGCTCGCGGACTCGAACGACAACGCGACCAAACGGCACGACACGCTGTACGGAACCTGGTCCGACGGCGGCGCGGGGATGTTGCTCACCGGCAACGTCATGGTGGACCGCCGCTACCTCGAACGGCCGGGCAACGTCGTCATCGATGGCAATGGCGGCGAGGACGCGCTCCGCACTTGGGCCGCTGCCGGGACGCGGGCGGGCAATCATCTCTGGATGCAGATCAATCACCCGGGTCGACAGTGCACGCGCATGTCGAGCAGTCATCCGGTCTCGCCCTCGGCGGTGCACCTCGAAGGCATGATGGGGCTCGCCGCGCCGCCACGCGCGCTCGAGGTCGAAGAGATCCACGACATCATTCGCCGCTTCGCGCACGTCGCGAGCACCGCGAAAGAGACCGGCTTCACCGGGGTGCAGATTCACTCGGCGCACGGCTATCTCTCGAGTCAGTTCCTCTCGCCGCGCGTCAATCGTCGGACGGACGAGTGGGGCGGCCCGCTCGAAAACCGCGCGCGCTTCCTGCTCGAGGTTTACAAGGCCACACGCGAGGCGGTTGGCCCGAGCTTCCCAGTCTCCGTGAAGCTCAACTCCGCGGACTTTCAAAAGGGCGGTTTCAGTAGAGAGGAGTCGGCGCAGGTGGCAGCCTGGCTCGCTGAGCTCGGCCTCGACCTCTTGGAGATCTCCGGCGGCACGTACGAGCAAATGGCGCTCTTCGGCGACAAGGGAGAAGCGGACCAGCCGAAGGCCGAGAGCACGCAACGCCGCGAGGCCTACTTCCTCGAGTACGCGCGCGACATCCGCGGCGCGCTCGATGGGACCCCACTGATGGTCACCGGCGGCTT
>JBGUEF010000541.1:0-2205 GCA_041821485.1 Deltaproteobacteria bacterium | reverse complement strand
CACCTCCATGGAGCAGGCGCTGGGCACCGGAGTCGAGGTCGGTCGCAAGGACGACGGGGCGTTTGCGTCCAATGTCGGCGAGGATGGCCTCTAGCGTCTCGGCCTTCATTGCAGTGGCTCCACGAAGATGTGGACGGTCCCGCCGCAGGCGAGGCCTACCTCCCACGCCTCCTCGTGGGTGATGCCGAATTCGAGAACCTTCGGGACACCTGCCTTCATCACCCCGAGCGCCTCCTCGACGACCGCGCCTTCGACGCAGCCACCCGACACCGAACCAAGAAAAGAGCCGTCATCACGCACGACGAGGTGACTCCCGGCTGGGCGCGGGGAAGACCCCCAGGTCTTGACAACGGTCGCAAGCGCAACGCCGTGTCCCGCTGCCTTCCAATCACGTCCGGCAACGAGCACTTCCATCTCCGACTGGTCAGGCATGGGAGCCATACTACTGCTGTGGCCGAGACGTGGCTACCCCGGGCACCGGGCACCTGCTTCAGTCGAGCGCGTTGGCGAGAAGCTCACGTAGCTCGGGGATGGACTCCGGATCGAGCATGTTGAGCGCCTTCGCACCACTCAGCTTCTCGACGACCTCGACGCCGGCGCTGGTGCTGGTTGCCACCCCAGCCACAACGTCGGGCCGCATGATGTCGAAGCCCTGCATGACACCCACCACCGCGTACGGGTCCGACGCGCATAAGACGGTCAGCGCGACGGAGCCTTGCATCTCTTCGAGTGCAGTATCGCCGTTGTAGGGCTCGAGTGGTGACGCGCCGACTTCAGCCACGACCACATCGGGCTCTGTCTCGACGATGAGGCTGAGCAGATTACGGAGTCGAGCTCTGAAGTATTCGCGCTCCACTACGGAAGAAGGCAATCCGACGTCGACGAAGTCGACGATCGCGTCAGCTCCCGCGTCCCGCATGGCGAGGATGTCGCGGAACCGGCCCGCGCCGGTGAGCTTCGCACCCGCGACCCGATATCCGGCGTGCTTGAGTTGGCGCACGATGACCTTGGCGCAGGTCGTCTTCCCGGCCGACATCGAAGTCCCAATGATGAGAATCGTGGGAACCTCGTAGTCACGGGCTCTCGATGGCACCCTCGCGAAATCCTGCATTTGCAGTTTGGTGCCGTCTCGCATCGCGTGGCCCTGATACTGGACGTGCATGGGCGATCCGAGCGTCCCGGAAACCGACGTGGCTCGCCCGATCAGCCCTCCGGCGCTGAGCAGGTTCATGCGCCCATCCGTGCCGACCGCTTCCCACGACCCTACGACTTCCAGCGTCGCATGGCGAACACCAAGCACCCCGGTTACCGAGTCCCCTTCGACGGCATCCACCATACGACCACTCGGGAGCTCGACGGAGGAGAACCCGCCACGTCGAATGTTCACGCTTCCGATGACGTAATCCCCCAACTCCCATTGCTCCCGTGGCAGGGGCTCGCACGCAAAGCCAACCCGATCGAAGTCGGTGATCCGCGTGAGAGAGGCGTGAAGAACGGTCATCGTGCCGCCTCCCCGAGGGGTGGGAACGACAGCAACCTGGCAAGGAGCGCCGAGCGCTCGACCATCCGTTCCAAAACCAGGTGTTCGTTCACCGCGTGGGCGCCGGCGCCAACCGCGCCAAGCCCATCGAGCGTCGGCGCATACTGGCTCGTGGTGTTGCCGTCGGAGCCACCACCGGCGGCGGCTTGCTCGATTTCAAACCCGAGCTCATCGGCGCCACGGCGCGCGAGCAACCAGAGCTTCTGATTGCCCGGGGTTCGCTCCATCGGTGGGCGTCGTATAGAGCCTTCCACCTCGACCTCCGTACCAGGCGTATCCGCCTTTAGCGAGTGAATCGCCTTCTCGATTTGTGCTGCATCTTCGGTGGTCGGTGCACGCACATCTACAACCGCCTCGCTCTGCGGCGCGACCACGTTGGGGCTCAGCCCTCCATCAATCGTTCCGACGTTCACCGTGACACCTCGCTCCGCATCGTTGAGGGCGAAGAGCTTCTGAATGATGAGGGAGAGCTCGAGGATCGCGCTCGCTCCCTTGCCGGGGTCGAGGCCAGCATGCGCAGCTATGCCGCGGACGCGGATCGTGAAGCGCCCGACACCCTTGCGTGCCGTCTTGAGGTGCCCGTCGGGGCCGAGCGACGGTTCGAGAACGAAACATCGGTCCGCGCGGCGGGCGAAGCGCTTGATGACGCGGGTCGACTCGCGGCT
>JBGUEF010000540.1:0-2207 GCA_041821485.1 Deltaproteobacteria bacterium | reverse complement strand
CTGCCTGGGGCTCAGCGGGAGCGGCTTCCTTCGAGGTGCACCCCGAAATTCCGATGATTAATCCGATGAACAACCCAATCGATCTTGCGCGCATAAACCCTCCTCCGTTCGGCCGGAGTCTAGACTCACAAGGAAGGCGAGCAAGTGATTTGGAGGAGAAAAAACTGCGCGGAGCGCAGGATTTGCGCAACGCACTATTAAGGTGGTTTTCGAGTTCCTGAGGTGAAATTGTGTGTCTATACTCCGCACGCGCTGGGAGGCGCTTCCTAGTAGGGGAGGATGTAATGAGAGGTTTCGTCAGAATTACAGTCATCGGAGGGCTTCTATGTGGGCTCCTCGTCCTTGGGTGCAAGAAGCAAGAGGCAGCGCCCGCGGAGGCCGCACCCGCGGAGGAGGTGGTCGTCGTAGAGGCCTCCAACATCCCTCCGCTGCATGAGAACAACATCGTGAGCATCGCGGTGGGCTCAGAGGATCACACGACCTTGGTCGCGGCGCTCAAGGCTGCGGACTACGTCACTTCGGTCGCGGCTTCCGGCCCGCTCACGGTGTTCGCTCCGACGAACGCCGCGTTCGCGAAGCTGCCCGAAGGCACCGTGGAGAACCTGGTCAAGCCAGAGAACGTGGCCACGCTCCGGGAGATCCTGAAGTACCACGTCACCACCTCGGCGATTCAGCCGGACTGGTTCAAAGAGGGACAGAGCCTCAGCATGGCCAACGGTAAGAAGACGACGATGCACGTGAACGGCGAAGAGCTTTCGCTCAACGACGCGAAGATCATCGCGCGGATCCCAGCCGAGAACGGAATGCTTTACATCGTCGACACGGTTCTGCTTCCGCCCGAGGAATAGGCCAACAAACACCATGACGCCGCTGTCCGGGCAACTGGACAACTGCGTTTCAATTGGCCCCTCGATGCCGGCGGGGACTCCTGGTACTATCCGCCGACCATGACGCAGTTAGATGGCAAGCGGGTACTGATCACGGGCGGCGCCCAGGGCATCGGCCTCGAGATGGCGATGAAGTTCGCCAGTCGCGGGGCGGAGATCGTGATCGCGGATCTCAACGAAGCGAAGCTCGGGCAGGCAAAGGCAAGGATCGAGGAGACCGGGGCCGCGACCTGGGCCTTCCCGGTTGACGTGACCAACCCAGCGAGCATCGCATCGCTAAGGGCGCAGGTCGCTGCCGAAGCGGGTCCAATTGACGTCTTGGTCAACAACGCCGGCGTGGTTTTCGGTGGCCCGTTCACTGAAACCCCGCTCGACCGCCACTTCAAGACCTACGAGGTCAACGTTCTAGGCCTCGTTGCAATGACGCATGCTTTTCTCCCGGACTTGATCGCGCGCCCCGAGGCCCATCTGGTCAACATCGCGAGTGCATCTGGGTTCGTCGGCTTGCCCTACGGCTCGACCTACGCATCGAGCAAGTGGGCCGTGATCGGTTTCTCCGAATCGATTCGCGCCGAGCTCAACGTGATGGGCCACAAGCACGTGCGCTCCACGATCGTTTGCCCGAGCTACATCGGCACTGGCATGTTCGAAGGCGCCGAGGCGCCCAAGGCGACGAACATGCTCGAACCTGACTACCTCGCAGAAAAGGTGGTCCAAGCAGTCGAGCGGAATCGCGTCAACGTGTTGGAGCCGTGGATGGTCAAGATCACGCCGCTGCTGCGCAATCTCTTGCCCTTGGCACTGTACGACAAGGTGTCCCATTTGTTTGGTGCCTACACCTCCATGAGCGACTGGACGGGGCACGGCGGCAAAGAAGAGTCGACAGAGGAACCTCAGGCACAGCCGGCGAGCAGCGATCAACCCGACGCAGATCGGTAGCGCGCAAGAAAAGTTTGAACGACTTCGCGGGCAAGGAGCTCGCGGGTTTTGGGATCCATCTGTCCCTTGAGAAGCTGGGGCCAGAAGAGCACACCGGCGGTCATCTTCCCAAACATCTGTGCGGCGAGCTCCGGGTCGGGAACCGAGAGACGCCCCGCTCGGTCGGCCTCTCGGAGCCAATTCGCCAGAGTGTTCTCGTCCTCCTCAACGCGCGTCATGACCTCGCGCAAGAGCTCCGGTTGCTTGATGTACACGCCAAGGACCACGCGGGTGAGGCACAGTGAGGCCTTGTCCTCTGAGAGCAGAGTCTTGGCGCGCACGAAGTCGCTGAGCTGTTCTTCGAGCGAACGGTTCGGGTCCCAGGCAACCCGCTTCAGGGCC
>JBGUEF010000539.1:0-2208 GCA_041821485.1 Deltaproteobacteria bacterium | reverse complement strand
CGGCGCCGCGGCGGTTGAAGCCGTCCTTGGCACTGACGTCCCAGAGCTCCAGCGTGCTCGAGAAGTCGCCTTCATAGGAAACGAAGGGGAATGCGAGCAGGCCCTCATTGGGCAGGCCCTTGTCCGCGTAGAAGTTGAACGCCTTGTGATTGTGATTCGCCTCCGAGTAGCCCTCGCCGACGAGCGCCTTGTACGCGAGCCTCGGATTCACCGGGTCCGACACGTCAAAGATCTGAAGCGCCGTCCCGTTGTCTCTCTGTGTCTCTTCGTCGATGTCGCGGCCAATCGTCAACAGATGGTCGGCGCCGAGCGGATGCATGTAGTCGCTGAAGCCTGGAATCTTGAGCTCACCGAGAACCTTCAGACTCTCGGGGTTGCTGAGATCGATTGCGAAGAGCGGATCGACCTGCCTGAAGGTCACGATGTAAGCGAGGTCGCCCAGGAATCGCGCCGAGAAGATGCGCTCTCCTTCCGCGAGAGGCGGTGTCGAGCCAAGGAGCTCGAGCGCGTCGCCGCTGAGCCTCAGAGTGCTCACCAGGTTGTCGGTCGTCGGCGGGATCCAGACATCCGGGGCGAGGGGGTCATCCTGACGGTCTGGCCAGCTGGTGCGAGTCGTCGCGACACGGATGATCCCGCCCCGCTCGTCGATCGAGAACTGGTCATTCACGATCCCTTGCACGAAACCGGACCCCTCGTAGGGCGTTCGCTGCCCTTCGAACGAGACCGCGAAGCGATGGAGCGCTGTCCGGTCACTGTTGGTGCCGCGCTCGAACCAGGTCCAGTCGGGTTGAGCGAGGATCAGCGCCCCTGCATTGGCGTAGACCTGACTGGCCTGACCAAGGATGGACGTGATCTGAGCGGGGCTGTCGTCGCCCATGTCGATGCCGACGATCTGTGTGAGCCCATAGTTCGTGAGGCCGGGCTCCGGCGAGTAGAAGTCAGCGCACTGGACAGGTTGCTGCTGAATCTCGCCATCGATGCGCTCGCCCCAAACGGGCACCCACTCGTCCAGTGTCGTCGCTCGGATCGCTGCTTTGGCCATACTTGCCCAGGCGCGAGCCAGGAAGATCTCCGCGTCGCGCGACTCCGGGTAGACCTCGCCGTTGTAGAGGATCTCCCAGAGATTGGGGACGCTACCGGGCTGCTGCATGTTGCTCTGCACGACAGCCCGAACGATGCTGTTATGCCGGCGCGATGAAGTGTACCAGCCATCCACGTAAATCTCGCGCACCGCTTGCGGTGAATCGCCAGCAAGGTCGATGACGGTGATCTTCACGAAGGAACGCCCGCAGTAGTAGGCGCCGTCGAAGTCCGCCAACTCAGGAACACCGCCGCCACCATAGCCCTGACACAGGTCACCATCGTCGAGCTCAGCGACGTCATAGGCGTTGGAGAACACCAGGGCACGCTCGCCTTCGACGAACATCTCAATCGCGCCGCCTTCAATTTCGAGGTCGGCGACTTTGGAGGTTTGCGACGCCGGCCAGGAATCGAACTCATGGAAGCCGTTGCCGCGGATCACGTAGAGCTTCCGGCCCTCGTCGGCGACTTTGACGATGTCGGCTTCATCGACATCGGCGACTTGGCGGTTCGTATCCGAGAACCCAGATGGGTCGTCCGCCCCGTTGTCGCCATCCGCCGCGGTCGGAGCCTCGGGACCGCCCGCACCGCTCTCGCCGCGATCAGCGACGTCCTCAAACGCAACCGGCCCGCCCCACTGGTAGTAGTCCTGGTCGATGAACGACTTGAGCTCGAGATCGACCTTCGCGATCGCGTCCTCTTGTATCGCGTCGAGAACTTCATCGCATGTGGCCGCCTGCCTCAGGGCGGCCTGGTGCTGGCTGACCTCAGGGCTGGTGGTGCACCCGATCGAGCCACCGATCAGCACCAAACAAAGCAATCCGGAAAACCTACGCATCCTCTTCCTCCTAGCTGCGCCTAAGAACAAGCAAACAGTGTGCCTGGCGAAAAGCAGAGTGATTTCAGCGTAGCGCCTGGGCCAGGGTGTGCCAGCACGATCATAGTTGCGCTCTTCAGCAGCCATGCTATCGAAGATGAAAATCATTTTCATTTGCAACATGGAGAGATTGAAGATGAGGAACGTATCCAAGGGTTTAGGGCTGAGTTGCCTTGCGCTGGTCGCCATGATCGGGTTCGGCCTGGGCCATCCTGCCGCGCGCGCGCAGGAACCAAGCGCGGACGACACCG
>JBGUEF010000538.1:0-2210 GCA_041821485.1 Deltaproteobacteria bacterium | reverse complement strand
GGCGCGAACGTCCGCGGTCATCAAGTCTTGCTCATCGGCAAGCCGGAGGAGCTCGTCATAGAGCGCCAAGGTCTCAGCCGCTTCTTCCGGTGGGATTCGACGAATCGCAAAGCCCACGTGATTCAAGATGTAGTCGCCCGGATCGACCGGCGCGTCGCAAACCTCGAGACGAACCTGCTTCTGCACACCCCAAAAATCGACGGTCGCGATCTGCATCTCGCGGTCGACTTCGATCACTTTGCCTGGGACACCTAAGCACATGGGATAACTCCTTGGGGTATCAACCTTTGTCTCCCAGAAACGCGTCCGCGATCAAGGCCTGACCGAGCGCAATTCCTCCATCGCCCGGCGGAACTTCATGATGTCGTAAGACTTTGATTTCATTAGCTAATTTCTCTTCGATTCCAGCCACGAGCCGGGCATTCTGAAAAACACCGCCAGTCAAGGCCACAGGGACGTTACCGTGCTCTGCCAGGAGGGCCCCCACCACCTCTACCGTGACCGCCACGACCGTGTTGTGGAAACGCCCAGAAACGTCTCCTGGGGACACGCCGGCCATCACATCTTTGCATGCCGCGCGCACGGCCGGCCGCAGATCAACTTCCATCGGCGCCACGCTTCGGTCGAGCGCGAATGGGTACGCATCTCGCACCGCGTCGTTCGCCACGTGATCCCACGCGATCGCGACCTGCCCCTCGTAGGTAGACACCGGCCGGTTCAACGCCAACGCCCCGAACCCGTCGAAGTAGCGTCCCACACCTCGTGCGCGAGGCGCGTTGAGGTCGCGCTCGATCATCTGCGAAACCACACGGAGCGACTCTGCTGGCACGCCGTCGAAGAGAGGAAGCCCATCGGTTGCTGGCTTGCCGTCAAACGCGTCGTAGAGAAGCGCATACGTGATCCTCCAAACCTCTCTCATCGCCAGATCGCCGCCCGCAAGCCGCACCGGCCGAAAGGTCGCAAGGCGTTCGAAACGACCCGCAAAACAAAGGAGAAACTCGCCCCCCCAAGAGGTGCCGTCCTCGCCAAACCCCGTGCCGTCGTACGCTACACCAAGTACCGGGCCCTCCACCCCGTGCTCCGCCATTGCGCTGGCAACGTGCGCATGGTGATGTTGCACGCCGACGCGGACCACATCGTTTCGTGCATGTGCGTAGCGCGTCGACAGGTATCCCGGGTGGAGGTCATGAGCAATGACTTCCGGACGAATTGAAAGAATGGTTTGCATCCTCTCGACCGCGTCCTCAAAGAACTCGAGCGCCGCAACCGTTTCGAGGTCGCCGATGTGCGGGCCGAAGTACGCGGTGTCCCCAAACGCAATGCAGAAGGTGTTCTTCAAGTGAGCACCGCAGGCCAACACAGGGCGCGACACCGCCCTCGACAATTGGAAGGGCCGCGGCACGAAGCCCCGGGAACGCCGCATGATGGTTGGCACGCCCGCGATGACTCTCGCCACCGAATCGTCACATCGCATCGCGATGTCGCGATCGTGGAACAAGATCGCATCCGCAATCCCGTCGAGCCGTCGCAGCGCCTCCTCATTGCCACGGCAGATCGGCTCATCAGAAACGTTTGCGGACGTCATGACTAGCGGGCGCCCGACCTTTGCCAGGAGTAAGTGGTGCAATGGCGTATAGGGCAAAAACAAGCCCAAAAGTGGGGTGTCCGGGCTCACATCAGGCACCAGGCGCGTCTCCTCCCTGGCGCGCACGAGGACGATCGGCCGTTCGGGCGAGGCTAGCAGTGCCTCTTCCTCGGGCGTGACTTCTGCGACTGCACGCACAGCGTCGAGGTCAGCGACCATCACGCCAAACGGTTTTTCATCGCGATGCTTGCGTTCGCGGAGGAGTCGAACCGCAGTGGCATTGGTTGCGTCGCAAGTGAGATGAAAACCGCCCAGGCCTTTGACCGCCACCACCGCGCCGCGCTTCAGGAGCTGCACAGCGCTGTCGAGTGGGTCGGTGCCAGGAACAGCACCACCATCGACCGCCGTGAGGCTCAGCTTCGGTCCGCACTTCGGGCACGCGTTGGGTTGAGCATGAAAGCGTCGGTCTTCGACGTCGCCATACTCCTGCTGGCACTCCGGACACATCTGGAATTGCGACATCGTCGTCGCAGGCCGGTCGTACGGAATGCCGGTCGCGATGGTGAATCGCGGGCCACAGGTTGTGCAGTTGGTGAACGCGTACTGGTAGCGTCGGTCACTGGGG
>JBGUEF010000537.1:0-2210 GCA_041821485.1 Deltaproteobacteria bacterium | reverse complement strand
CAGGTCTCATGGTGGTCCATGTAGAGCAAATCGATCGGTTCGCTCAGTGAACGCAAGAACTCCGTCGAGGTCGTTTGATGAAACGAAACGTCTGCGTCGATGCCGCCGGTGATCGTTCTCGCGATGCGCATGGCTTTGGGGGATGGGTCGACCGAATGAAGGGAGACGTCAGTTCCCGCGATGATCTCCGCACAGACGCGACTGAAAATCCCCGCGCCCCAATCCCAGCGTTCGGGCCGATCGGGATCCCAGTATTTGGGATCGTCGTCCATGCAGCCCTCGATTCCGCCGCTGACATAGCTGCGTGAAGAGCCGAGCTCGACGATGACAGCGCCCTTCTTGTCCGCAATGTGCTCGAACGCTAGCGCCACGCTCGGGTGGCGTTTACCAAGAAGTCGGGCGTATCGATCGAGGACGTCTAGGTTCATGGTCATACCTCTCCAAGAGATCCCGGAGCACGAAAGGCTTGGTGGTGTCCCTGCTTTCCGGCGAGCAAGAGCATCGCGGGGTTGATGCCGAGGCGACCACCGCGATCGGCTAGCGCGCGGTGGAACCCTACGTGCTCACAGTCCTTGCCATCGAGCTCGTAGCGGAGGCCGCGGATCGCGCTCGGCCGGTAGATCGCGCATCCCGCAAAAGCGCTCTTCACAGGTATCAAAGGATCGCCGCGTCGTACGTCCCGCAACCGCCAGCGGATCGCCGCGTCCGATGCCGTACGCTCCCAACGGCGCTCGCGGAAGGCCAGTGGGTCGTAGTAGCTGTAGCCAAGGAAGGGCAGAGTCGCATCGAGGCCTACCCAGTTGTTGAGTCCAAACGCGGCAACGGCAGACAGCTCGCTATCGCCCTCCAACACCGCGACCGTGTGGGCGACGCCGTCTAGACTGATCGGTCCCTCGAGGTCGCCGTCCACCATCGCGATGAAATCGGTCGGAGCCTCCGCCTCGATCGCCTCGATCAGAGCGTTTCGCAACGCGGCGATTCGCGCCACCCCCCGCTGCGACGTGGTCACCGGGGCAACGCAACGAACGAGCTCCGGGGATTCGCGGGCCCAGTCACGTAGCACCTCCTCGGTTCCGTCGGTGGAGTCCTCTCCGATGACGTAGATGCGAGCCTCTCGAAAGAGGCCCGCAAGCGCCTCGAGACGCGCTCGAAGCAGACGGGCGAGATCGATCCGATTATGAATCAGCACGCCGATCGCAAGCGTCGATCGAGCCGACGCATCACGCCCTGCATCGCGCGTCTCGAGATACTCCGCCTGCCGGGATTTGCGAGGCAAGAATCGGTCTTCAGGAAAGTCGATGCCGTAGCGGTCGGGCCGCGAGAGCTCGTCGGCCGTCACCTGACCACGCAGAACGGAAGTCGCGCCCCGAAAGACCTTCATGACCTTCCGCACGTTCTGTCGCAGCGGGTTCATGGGGATCCAGGTGTGGGCCCAATGATGGACGCCCACGCTTTTGCGCGGGTAGCAGCCCGAAGTCACCATTCGCTCGTAGTGCCGGCGCTCCGAACGACTGAGTGGAAGCGAGCTGCTGCCGAGGTCAGGTAGCGGAAAGAAGACGTCGGGGTCCCATAGCTCCACCCCGAGCTCCTCACCGTGAGCCTCGTACGCGGCTTGCAAGCACAGCGGCCCCGTCATCCATACCGGGTCCTCGCGACCCTGAGTTGACCGCTCCCGGATCTCCGCGATCATCTTCTCCCAAAAGGGATGGTTGGGCTCGGATGCCATCGCCGCGTTGCACACAACCTGGTCTACGCCACGAAGGCGCTCCGCGTGGAGCTTCGGTTCAGTGCCGAGCATGCAATGATGTCCATCGAGGAGCTCGTCGGCCGGCCGGAGCGCCGCAATGTCCAGGTCCACATAGAGACCGCCGAAACGCCACAGATAGAGGACGCGCGCGAAATCCGCGCGATGAATGGCCCGCGGCAGCGACCGATAAAGATCGAGCAGCGACGAAAACTCTTTTTCCACCAGAGCGTCGTTGTCCGCATCGGTCCAGAGGCGGTACTCCCACTCCGGATGCAATCGTTTCCAGCTCTCCTGATAAGGGGCGAGGGACGCTGGGACCTGCTCGTCCTTCCAGGTCTGATGAATGATCTTCGGGAACGCCACCGGGTCACGACTTAGCCGAAGCGCTCTTGCTCCGCACGCTGAGTCGCGGAGCACACCGTGACGAAGTGGCGCCGGCACCGTAGCTGGACTACCCACTCCT
>JBGUEF010000536.1:0-2218 GCA_041821485.1 Deltaproteobacteria bacterium | reverse complement strand
GTTCTTATGTCGGCTTGCTAGAGCTCCTTCGATGAGGGCTATTCGGTTCGCTGCGTCGTCCGGCGTGACTGCTTTCGCATTGAGTGCCACATTGATTTTCGCACCGCCCTTTTTGACAGCGTGGAGCTCGTCCTTCGAGGACCACAGGAAAGAGCATTGGCATGACCACCATCAAGCGTACGTACTGCCGAATCTGCGAGGCACACTGCGGTCTCACCGTCGAGGTCGACGAGCAAACCCAGCGCGTGGGAGCGGTTCGTCCCGACCGCAATAACCCGGTGTCGAAGGGTTATTGCTGTGTCAAGGGGCTCGGTAGCGGTGCGATGCACGACGACAAAGAGCGCCTCAACTACCCGATGAAGCGGGTCGGTTCGACGTTCGAGCGGATCGGTTGGAAGCAAGCGATGGAGGAGATTGGCGCCAAGGTTCGGGAGCTGCGTAAGGAGTGGGGACCGCGGTCCGTCGGGCTCTACACCGGCAACCCCACCTACTTCAGCTTCCAGAACATCTTGATGTCGTCGGCGTTCATCGAAGCGCTGCACTCGCCCAATCTCTTCGCCTCCCACTCGGTCGACAACAACAACAAGCTGCACGTCTCCACCGCCATGTACGGCCGTTCGATGGTGCATCCGGTTCCCGATTTAGACCACATCAACTTCTTCATGTGCATGGGCAGCAATCCGGTCGTGAGCCAAATGTCGATGATCCAGCTTCCGAACGCGCTGCAGCGTCTCCAAAGCATCGAGGCTCGCGGCGGACGGGTGGTGATCGTCGATCCTCGCCGCACCGAGACCGCGCAAAAGGTGGGGGAGCACGTCTCGATTCAGCCCCAAACCGACGCTTACCTGTTGATGGCGATGCTGCACGTCATCGCGCACGAAGATGGCATTGACCTCGGGCCGGCAAAGGCGGTCGCCCACGGGGTCGACGGGTTTGTCGCTTCGGCCGCCGCCTGGACCCCCGAGCGCGTCGCCGCGGTCACCGGGATCGACGCCTCGACCATCCGCGAGCTGGCGCACGCCTACCGAAACGCCGATGGCGCGGCCTTATACATGTCGACCGGCGTCAACATGGGCCCGTTCGGATCGATTGCCTACTGGCTGCTCCAGGGGCTCAACCTGATCACGGGCAACATCGACCGTCGGGGGGGGTTGCTCGTGCCTAGGGGTCCCTTCGACAGCCTCAAGCTTGCGGGCTGGCTTGGCCTCGGCGACTTCAACGAACACCGCACGCTGCGTGGCAACTGGCATCAGGTGGCGGGGTGCTTTCCGGTCTCAGCCTTGCCAGGCGAGATCGACAACGACGATCCGCGGCGGATTCGGGCGCTCTTCGTGTCGGCCGGCAACCCGGTTCATTCGATGCCCAACGGCGCCGCGTTGGCTCGGGCGTTCGAGAAGCTTTCGCTGCTGGTCTCGATCGACATCTATCGAAACGAGACCTCGGCCTACGCCGACTACCTGCTGCCGGCGACCGATATGCTCGAGCGCTCCGATTACCCCGCTTCGCACGCCATGTTGCAGGTGACGCCGCACGCTCAGTACACGCCGGCGATGGTGCGCCCCAAGTACGAGCGGCGGGAAGAGTGGCGCATCTTCTCCGACCTTGCCCTGGCCTGCGGCGCCAAACCCTGGGGCAAACTGGGCAACGTGCTGCCCCGGATCAATCGCTTGCTCGCGCGGCTGCCCGGCAACGCCGAGCTCACGCCCGATCATGTTTTGGCTCTCTTGATGCGTTGGGGAGGGGAGGTGACGCTCGAACAGCTCAAGCAAGAACCCGGCGGTATGCTGCTGCCGCCCAACGAGCCGGGTTCCTTCTTTGGCAAGCGTGTAGCCTCGAAGGACGGCAAGGTTCAACTCTGCCCCAGTGACATCGCCGCCGACCTGCCGCGACTCCAAGCCGAGGAGAGCCGGCTCCGCCCGCGGCCCGGCCAGCTCGTCTTGATCGGGCAGCGCGACCGGCGCTCACACAACAGCTGGATGCACAACAGTCCGCACATTCGCCAACCGTCCGGCAACCGGGCACTCATCCACCCCGCCGACGCAGAAGCGCTTTCGATCGCTGATGGTGACGAAATCGAGATCGGCACCGATCAGGGGGCCGTACGCCTCTTGGTCCGCCTCACCGATGAGATGTGCCCCGGCGTGCTCGCGGTTCCGCACGGCTGGGGCCACAAGGGCGCGCCGGTGCAGCGAGCCGCGGCTCTGCCGGGGGCCAACAT
>JBGUEF010000535.1:0-2232 GCA_041821485.1 Deltaproteobacteria bacterium | reverse complement strand
CGTCAGGCCGTAACCCACGCCCATCGTGTGGCTGCATTGCGGAAAGAGCGCATGCGCTTTCTCGATCAACGGTGCCGGAATCGGTGAGCCGCCACCTCCCACCGACCGAAAGGAGCTCAAGTCGTAGTCGCCGACCTTGGGATGCGAAATGAGTCGATGCAGGACGGTCGCCGTGTATCCCCAGCCCGTGATCTTCTCGCGCTCGATCAATTCAAGCGTCGTTTCGGGGTCGAAGCGTCCCATTGGCCACACGGTTTTCGCGCCGCCAGCTAGGGCTGTGACCGCTGCGCAGTGCAGCCCGGACACGTGAAAGAGCGGGCTCGTCACGAGGATGCTGTTGGCCAACTGCGGAAGCTCGGCTTGCTTCGGGTTGGCCATCATGAGCCGCGCACCGTGAAAGAAGCTGACCATCAGCATGTTCGTGACGTTGCCGTGCGTATGAACGACGCCCTTGGCACGCCCGGTCGTGCCGCTCGTGTATAGGATAATCGCGGGATCGCTCTCGGCGATGGATTGCGCGGGGAGCTCCGCATCGGGATAGGCGGCGAGCAGAGTCTCGAAGGCATCCTCCACGATGAGCATCGGCACCTCGAGCTCGCCCGTGATTCGCGCCGCTCGCTTTCTGTCGGCGATCACCAGCTTCGGTTTGCTGTGTCCAACCGCATATCGAATCTCATCCTCGGTCCACCAGCCATTCAACCCGACGCAAATTGCGCCAAGGCTCACGGTTGCCCAAAAGGAGATGATCCACTCCGGACAGTTGGCCGCGAGGATGGCCACCCGGTCCCCGGGGCGAACGCCAAACCGATCGCTCAAAGCAGCCGCCGCGCTTGCGACGAGCTTCTCATGATCGCCAAACGTGTACCGCCGCTCTCGCTCGCCCTCGCGAAACACCATGTATTCCGCATCGGTGAACTCTCTTCCGCGCAGCAGAACGTCGCGAAGGGAGCGGGCACGGTTGGCGAACACCGGAACGCGTTCGCCGAGCACTTCTTCTTCCGCCAACTCGAATGGCGCCCCCGGGGCGAGGAGTTGCGCCTCGACCGCGGCTAAACGGTTCATGACGCCGTCTTCTCGCCGAGCCGGTCGCGTAACCAGGCTTCGGCCGATGGAATGTCCCTGAAAATCTTGACGGGGATCGGGGTGGGCGTGAGCCAGGCAATGGCAGTCCACAAGCCCTGCTGGATTGGGCTCGAGAAGATCAAGGCCCCGCCCGCGCAGTTTGCCTTGAGGTGCTGCCGGTCGCGGTCGATCCAGTCGACGATACCCCTGCGTTGGGTCGCCGGCACCCGGCCGACCTCGCGCGCATCGATCAGGACGGCGTAGAGGTCACCGCGTCGGGCCCAGTCCGACATTTGGTGGATGTGCCGCTGCCACTCGGCCTCGTCGCACAACCCCTGATAGGTCATTCGCATGAGCGGTTTCTCTGTCTCATCGAAGATGACTTGGCCCATGTTTCCCCGTGCGCGAGTCTAGTCAGCTCCGTTGACGCCTACAACGTGTATCCGCCGTCAACAAACAAGGTCTGTCCGGTGATGTACTGCGCCCGGGAGGATGCAAGGAACACCGCGGCGTCGGCGATCTCTTCGGGTGTGCCAAAGCGCCGCAACGGAGTGTTTCGCATGGCGGCCTCGATCCATTCCTGGCTGAGCTCCCCGCGCTCGACGAGCTTCGGGAACATCCCAGCATCGACGACGCCCACGGCCACGTTGTTTGCGCGAACGCCGTAACGCCCCTCCTCTCGCGCGATGCCACGCATCAGCGCTTCGATCGCGCCCTTGGGCGCAACCGACAGCACGTCGCCGGGCGGAAAACGTTTCAAGCCCGCGGAGCTGACGAACACGATCGAGCCCTGGCTCTTTCGAAGGTGAGGAAGTGCGGCGTGCACGACGTGAAAGAAGCCATTCACGTCCCAGTCCATGGTGTTGCGCCACTGTTCCGGGGTGAGCCGGCTGATGTACGGTTGGTCGATGTGGGTCCCGGCCGCGTGCGCAACGGTGTGAATTCGTTCGTGCTCCTCGACGAGCTGGTCGAGGCAGGCTTTCACCGAGTCGAGGTCGCCTAGCTCAACCCGGTGTACCGAGCAGGCGCCTCCCGCGCCGCGAATTTTCCCGGCCACCTCGTCGGCCTTCTCTTTGTTGTGGCGATACGTAATCGCAACGGTGACTTCCGCCGCGGCAAAGCGATGCGCGATGGCGCTTCCGATCCCGCCGCTCCCGCCAACGACGAGTG
>JBGUEF010000534.1:0-2243 GCA_041821485.1 Deltaproteobacteria bacterium | reverse complement strand
TCCACGAACGCCGCGCCGACTCCGCGCGCTTCGAAGATGTAACTCATGAACGAGATCGATTGGCGTGCGCTTCGAATCGCATCGAGCATGGCGGGATAGGTTTCGTCGCCATCGACGAGACGACTCACGCGGTTGCCCACCAGCAGAGGGCGCTGCGTCACGCCGCCGACGACTCGCGCCAGCTCGATCAGGCGCGCGCGGTCACTCCCGAGCTCACGGTCCAGGTCCGCGGGCGAATGCGGCGCCTCGTCGAGCGGTACGCTGAACTTCGTTGCGCCAGACTTGAGCACCTTCGCGCGCCTTTGAATTCGATTGATGCCCAGGAAGACATAGAGAATCGAGCCGAGGAAGGGAACGAGCCAAATCAGCCCTACCCAGGCTGTGGCCGCGCGCGTATCGGTCTTGTGTAGAATGACGTGCGTGGACGCGGCGAGCGCGATGACTAGGTCGACGAGCACGCTCAGCTCCGGCGCGATATCCTGCAGTTGCTGCCAGTCGACCGACATCGAAGCCCTGTGGTGAGATTACGGCGTAACCCTCTGGCGGTCGACTTCCGAGCGGGGTACATTGATGGAGGCGGGGCATGGCGGATCAGTCGTTGGCTGACAGATTTGGAGTTCGTGTTTCAGGGGGCACGACGATCTTTCGTCAGGGCGACCCCGGTGGCTCGATGTACGTCATCCGCGCGGGCAAAGTTCGCGTTCTCAAAGAATCTCATGGCCGTCAGCGTGTGGTGACAACTCTCGGCCCTGGTGACTTCTTCGGAGAGATGGCGGTCGTGACCGGCCAGGCGCGCTCCGCGACGGCCGAGGTCCTGGAAGAGGCGGAGCTGCTGAAGGTTCCGGCCGACAAGCTTCAAGAGATGGTCGCGGGCACCGGAGAGATCGCAATTCGATTGATTCGACACCTCGCCGAGCGTCTCGAGAATGCGAACCGCTTCATCGACGTGCTACTCGAAGACGACATCACGGCGCGCGTGGTCCTCGAGCTACAAGAGGCGCTTCAAAGTGCCGAGGGCTCGACCGCGCCGGACATCACCGACAAGGAGCTCGCGCTCAAGCTGGGCGTCCACAAGAACGATGTTCGTGGCGCGCTACGCCGTCTCACGCGGGTTGGTGTGGTCGAAGTGTCGAGTGGTTTCGTGCTGATCAAAGATGAAGACCGGCTCGTCGAGTTCCTCGATTTCATCCGCAATTCAGGGGAATCCTGATGCAGCTCCGCATCCTCGGTTGTCATGGGGGCGAAACGCCGAAGCACCGCACCTCGAGCTTTCTCATGGGCGATGAGGTCGCGATCGACGCCGGCGCCATCACCAGCACGCTCTCCTTGCGCGAACAGGAGCGCATTCGCTCCGTGCTCGTGAGTCACCCGCACATGGATCACGTTCGCGATCTCGCGACACTCGCAGACAACCGTTGTCAGCAGGGCGGTTCGACACTCGACATCGTGGGTATTCCCGCCACAATCGAAGCGCTGCGAAAGCACTTCTTCAACGACATCATTTGGCCCGACTTCACGCGCATCGATGCAAAGGACGGCCCAACCGTTCGCTTCGTCGAAGTACACCCGAATCGAGTGGCCGAGGTGGACGGCTACGAAGTCACCCCGGTCATGGTCAATCACACCGTCGATACATCCGCGTTCATCATTCGTCAGAACGACGCGAGCATCGTTTACGGGGGGGATACGGGCCCCACTGACGAGCTTTGGACACACATCAACGCACTCGATGATCTTCAAGCGCTGATGATGGAAGTTTCGTTCCCGAATGACGAGGCCGAGCTCGCGTACAGCTCGCGGCATCTGACGCCGGAAACGCTCGCGTCGGAGCTCAGCAAGCTCGAGCAGAGCGACGAGCTGCCGATCCTGCTCTATCACATCAAGCCAACATTCGAGGCTCGCGTCCTGCGAGAGCTTGCCAAAGTTCAGGGCAGGAACCTCGAGATCCTACAGATCGGAGACGAATTCCTCCTCTGACCCTGTTCTAAGCTTGGCTCGCTCGAGCGTACCGGGTATCTTCAGAGAGTGAGTGACGTTGCCCCAAAAAGGACTTCCTTTTTGCGATGCGACTTCGCTGTGGCGCCACTTACCATGGGCGGCGGTTGGGTAGATTGCCCCGCACTGGTGCGAATCCCGAAGGGACACTCGCTGCCGTGAAACGGCCCTCGATATCCGTGGGTCTAACCACCAAGGAACGCTCCGCGCGGTCTGAGCATGGTGCTCAGAGACCCAAGAGCGCCGGC
>JBGUEF010000533.1:0-2256 GCA_041821485.1 Deltaproteobacteria bacterium | reverse complement strand
GTCCGCCTGCATGGGACACCGCTCACTGAGGTCGATCAAGAATCGATTGTCCTCAGGCCTTGCCTCGCGCACGCGAATTCCGCGCTCGACCGAGGTGGTCCCCTGCCCCATCTCCGCAAACCATGCCATTACAGTCATGGTTCTTGTAGCACCGCTACCCCACGTGCATCAAGCGGTCCGCCAGGCCCGGCGGATCACTCTTCGGCAGACAGCACGTGCTCGATTTCAGGATCGCGGCTCGGCGGTTGCGAAGCAGGATCGAGCTCAGGGCGCGGACCATTCGACGAGTCGCGGCGTCGTTGCTGAACCAGGCTACGTACGATGGGTGGCAGCGTGCGGGCCAGGTACCGAAGCGATTGCTGGAGGCCCAGGACGCGAAACGCCGTGATCAGGCCGGCACCCTGCACGATAGGTTGTCCGCAGGTGACCGTGTCCTGACCCGTGAGCCAGAGGCCTTCGATAGGCGTGCGAGCGTCGAGGCGCTCGACCAAGCTCCAGTCGGTAAAGCGCTCCGGGGTATGATCGAGACCGACTGCGCCCCCCTGATTCGCGCCGAGGTAGTGTTCGATCGACAGCGGTGTCGAGACGTCCACGAGCTCGATCCTGCCATCGAGCTGCGGATAGAATCGCAGCAAGAGGGCGACCAGGCGTTCGCCCCACTCTCGCTTGACGGCCTTGTACTCGGCGCCTCGCTTGCGTGTGGGTCGATCCGCGTACTGCTCGAACCAGGCATGCTCGGCCAAGCACAGGATCTGGCAGGTCGTCTTGTCGCCGTTCTGCGTTGCGCCCTCCCGAGCCTTGATGGACGGAAAGGTCACCATGATCATCGGATCGTGGCGTGGGTCGGTGGGATTCGACATGAAGTCGTCGACGGCGCCGAACATGTCTCCATCGTCGCGCGTAGGATGGTACCAGAGATTGGCGCAGGTGAGGCCGAGCTCCTCTGCGTTTCCTCGGAGGCCGATGTTGGCCATGATGAAGCCGCAGGAGTTCCCGATGGGGAGACGACGCGGGATCTCGAATTGCTCGGTGACCTTTTCCGATACGAGCTTCCCGAAGGTGTTGTGATAGCCGACGCTCGAAATCACCCGCTTGCACGGTACGACGGTTCCGTCGGCGAGACGCACACCCGTCGTGCAACCCTTTGCGGAATCGACGAGGATCTCTTCGACGCTTGCACGCACCAGCACCCGTCCGCCGGCGCCTGTGATCACGGGAACGAGGCACTTCGCCAGCTCCTGGGAGCCCCCCACGGGGTACGCGCCTCCTTCGATGGCGAGCCCGCGAGCAATGCAAGCGCCCAGAAGAAAGCTCGCGCGATCAGGCGGTGCGCCGCTATCCATCCAGGGACCAGCCAGCAGTCCCGCGAGCAAGGGCTCGTCGGTGATCTCTTGAAGCACTTCCTTGAGGCTGCGGCCCGCGTAGCGCTGCCAGGTCTCACCGAGCACGTGACGATGCCAGGGCTTCTGAAGCCAGGCCGGGAAGGCCTTCGACAGGACGAAGAGTGGAAAGCGTTTCAGCACTTGCTCCGAGACTCGCAAGAACTCGTCGATGTCGTCTTTGCGCTCCGGGAAGCGGGCGTACAGGTCGGGCAGATGGGCTTCGTCGTGCTTGATCGCGAACGGCGGCTCCTTGCCGAGCGCAATACGGTCGAAGGTGCCGTCAGGTTCGCCCATGCGCTCGAACCGGAGCGGCATCTCGTTGCCACCCGTAGCGAGCCACATCAGAAGCCCGGAGTAAGGGACCAGGTAGTGGAGCCCCGAGTCGAACTGCAGCCCGCCTTTGAGCTGGAACATGTGGGAACCCCCACCGGCCACGTAGTGCTGCTCGAGGACCAGCACGCGCTGCCCCGTGCGCGAGAGCACGGCTGCAGCAGTGAGCCCACTCATGCCACTGCCGATCACGACCGTGTCGACGGACTCGGGAATCTTGTCCGGCCGATATCGGTCCGCACAAATTCCGCGGAGCATGTTGTCCTTGGTTCCCATGTTCGGAGGGCGATCGTAGCAGGTCGCCCAGGAGCAAGCCGCGCGGCCTACGAAAGCCTTCCCGGGTTGGGAATCACGGCGTCATCGATTCATTCTTCGTCGTAGAGCCAGGTGGAGAGGTAGCGTTCGCCGGTGTCCGGAAGCAGGACCACGATGAGTTGGCCCGCGTGCTCGGGACGTTTTGCCACCTCGAGCGCGGCATGGAGCGCGGCCCCTGCCGAGATTCCCACCAGGATGCCCTCCTCTTTCGCGACCCGCCGGGCTGCAG
>JBGUEF010000532.1:0-2270 GCA_041821485.1 Deltaproteobacteria bacterium | reverse complement strand
GCGGACATCGCAAACCAGCAAGGTAACCTCGAACAAACGCGCCAGTACCTCGAAGAGGGCCTCGGATACGCCGAGCAGCATTCAACCGTGAGCGGAAGCGACGTCAGCGAGGTCGGCTTTCATCTGCTCAGGGCCTACACGCTCCTTCACTTCGAAGGCGGCGTCGACCTCGCCCTCTACCAGCGCGACTTGGAGCAAGACCTACTCCGCTACTACCTCTTCCTCTGCGAGAT
This sequence comes from Deltaproteobacteria bacterium, assembly GCA_041821485.1. Taxonomy (GTDB): domain Bacteria; phylum Myxococcota_A; class Polyangia; order Polyangiales; family Houyiibacteriaceae; genus SG8-38. The sequence goes on along the minus strand of JBGUEF010000532.1, from coordinate 2,037 downwards.
CCGAAACCCCGACTGGGAGACGGAACGCATGCGCCTCGAGATTTTTCTCTCTCTCCTGCGCATGGAAGAGCGAGAAGCGGGGACGGGTGCGAGCGGCCCGGGCAACAGCAGCGCTCCCGAAATGGTCCCAGTGGACTAAGAGAGCTTCGAGGTGCACATGTCGGAGGGCTACGCGCACGTCGACGTCGTGAGCGCCGAAGACGACGAAACGAACAACGTCATCGACCTACTGTTCGATTTCGTCTCACGCAACCTCAAATAGCGCCGGCCGGGACAGGCTCGACTGGCGGGACTCATCCGAGCGGAAGCGATACGATGGGCCCCATGGTCGAACGAACGAAAGAGCACCTCTCAGCCGAAGAGAGCCTCGTGCAGCATCTTGTCGCCATCTGCGAAAGGACTGCGGAGCGGCCCGAGAAGGACGACGCCGGCGTGGGCCGGGCGGGGCTCGATGGCACCCTGAAGGCGGCTCGAATTCGGGCGAGGGAACGTGCGCCCCAGCTGTTCCCAAAGAGCGAGCATCACGACGCCTTGGTGCACGTGCTCGAGCACGACGTCATCGATGCCGTCGCCCAACTCGGCCGTGCAGACGACCAGGGCGACTACGAGGCACGACATGCGGCCCTTCAGACACGCCTCGAAGACTTCGAGACCACCCTCGCGAAGACTCGCTTTGTGCTCGGCAACGAGGAGGTCACGTATGCCGATTGCCTGCTTTTCGTTTTCCTCGTGCGCCTGAGCTCTGTGTATTTCGACCTGTTCAAGGCCACCTTCTTTCTTCTTGAAGACCGGCCCGCGCTCTTTTCCTATTGCCGCGATCTGTTCGAGCGGCCGGAGTTTTTCGAAACGACGGATCTCGAGCGCATCAAGGCCGAATCTTTCTCGAACGAACCAGTGCTCAACAGCCGCGGCGTCATCCCAGTTGGTGGCGAACCCGACTTTCATCAGCCCCACGACCGGCATCTGAGATTCTCGGTCGATCGCGCAGCGGTGAGCGCCAGGGGCACCGAGGAAAACCAGAAGACAGCTCGAGCCGCTGGCGAGTGGGTGCGCGGCGTGTCCGCGCTCCGCCGCGCGATCGAACCACACGCCGACGCGGAATTCCCCGCAGAAGGAGGCCGGTATCACCTCTTCGCACCGTACAATTGCCCGTGGTCACATCGCGCGCTCCTCGGCCGCTCGGTCAAGGGACTCTCCGACATCATTGGGGCCTCCATCGTCTACTTCCGCCGCCATCCCGATCGCGGCTGGCAGTTCAACGACAAGATCCCAGGCTGTACGGCTGACCAAGTCGGGGGCGAGCGATTCCTGAGCACCTACTACGAACGAGTGGACTCCAAAGAACGCTCAGCCCCGGTTCTTTGGGACACGAAGACCAATCAGATCGTGAACAACGAATCCGCCGACATTTTGAGGATGTTCAATCGAGCGTTCGACGATCAGCTTGGCGTTGATTCCATCGACCTCGTCCCCGCGGCGCTCGAGACAGAGATCGACGAGCTCAACGAGCTCATCTACCAACGCATCAACAATGGCGCATACAAAGCTGGGTTCGCAGGGAGCCAGGTCGCGTACGAGCGCGCGTACCGGCGATACTTTTCGGCGCTCCGCTACCTGAACGAGCTCCTCTCGGGCCGTGAGTTTCTCCTTGGTACCGCGCAGCCGACCGAAGCCGATCTACGACTCTTCCCGACCCTCTTCCGGCACGATGCGGTCTACTACGCACGCTTCAAGCTCAACCAGGCGCGTATCGCCGACTACCCGGAGCTCTCGGCGTGGCTTGCGACCATGCTCGACTGGCCAGGGATCCGCGAAGCCTCGAACCTCGACCACGCCCGCAACGGTTACTTCGGCCGCACGGGAAACGGCATCGTGCCCGCAGGCCCCATACCGCTCGAGCTTTCGCCAAGCGCGTTCACGCAAGAGGAGTGGTTGGGTGACGCCTGAGCCCGTCAGTCGCAACTGCTGTCGGAACGTCCGCCGAGAGCATAGCGAATTCAAAGGCCCTGTCTGCGCCGTGAGTCACGCGACATAACA
>JBGUEF010000531.1:0-2275 GCA_041821485.1 Deltaproteobacteria bacterium | reverse complement strand
ATGGTCATCAGCGAGCACGAGCGCAAGACGACGGCGTATCACGAAGCCGGACACACCCTGGTGGCCTGGAAGCTTCCGAACCACGACCCCATTCACAAGGTCACCATCATCCCGCGCGGCCCCGCGCTGGGCCTCACGATGGCGCTTCCCGAGGAGGATCGCCTGAGCTACAGCGCCGACTGGGTGCTCGACCGCATCGCCATGGCGCTCGGTGGGCGCCTCGCCGAAGAGGCGGTCTACGGCCAACTCACGACCGGCGCCGCGGACGACTTCAAGAAGGCGACCCAGCTCGCTCGCTCCATGGTCACCGAATGGGGCATGAGCACGACCCTCGGTCCGCTCTCGTACGCCGAAACGGAGGAGCCGGGGTTCCTAGGTTCATCCCATCATAAGGACTACTCCGAGGAGACGGCCAAGGAGATCGACGACGAGGTTCGCCGCATCATCAGCACGCAATACGAACGCGCCAAGGTGGTCATCGGCGAGCATCGCAAGGAGCTCGATGCGATCGCCGAAGCGTTGCTCGAGCGGGAGACCCTCGGCCGCGAGGAGATCGAGGCGATCATGTCCGGCACCGAATTGCCGCCATCGGCTATCGTGAACGTTCCGACGTATGCGGAGAAGCGGCGCGAGAGCGAAGAAAAGCGGAAGGGCGCGATCTTTCAGCCCCGCCCGCGTGAAGTCCCCAGCGCCGGGTAGTTGACGGAGGTTCCGATGCCTGAGCTGTGGGGGGTCATCAATGTGACGCCAGACTCATTCAGCGACGGTGGCCGGTACCTCGACCCTAGCGCGGCGGTCGATCACGGCCGACGGTTGCTCGAGGAGGGTGCCGACGTGCTGGACGTCGGGGGCGAATCCTCCCGGCCGGCCGGTCGAACGTACGGCGAAGGGTTCGACCATGTGCCTGCCGCTGAAGAGATCGCGCGTGTGGTGCCGGTCATCGAGTTACTGGCGGGCGAGCTTGCGGCGCGGGTCTCCATCGACACGGTCAAGCCCGAGGTGGCGGCTGCCGCCCTGGCGGCGGGCGCGAGTATCGTCAACGACGTGCGGTGCGCTGAAGATCCACGGCTGGCGGAGGCTGCCGCGGCCGCAGGCGCCAACTACGTCATCATGCACAACCGCGGCCGAGGCGAAGTGCGGTCGCCCAACACCGACTACGGCGACATCGTTCAGGACGTGATCGACGAGCTGCTCCAGGCAGCTGAACGCGTGGAGCGTGCAGGGGTGCCGCGGGCCGCGGTCTGGCTCGATCCGGGCCTCGGATTCGCCAAGACCGGCCGTCAATCCGCCGCGCTACTAAGTTCTCTTGGGCGTTTCCGAAAGACCGGATACCGTGTACTTGTGGGGCCTTCGCGGAAATCGTTCATTGCCGAGCTCGCGCCCAACCGGGGCGGTGAGCCGCCATCAGCCGACGATCGGCTCGGTGGGACGGCTGCCGCGGTCGCGATCTGCGTGGCGGCCGGCGTCGATGCGGTACGCGTGCACGACGTCCATGTCATGAGCCAGCTCGTTCGTGTCGCCGAAGCGCTTCGCGCACCACCTGAGGGCTCGCTATGATCGAAGTCCTCACCAGTGTGCTGACGGAGCTGAGCGACGGATTCCTAGGCTTCTTTCAACGAAACCCCTGGGACGTACTTCACGATTGCTTCGACATCGGTTTGGTCGCCGTCCTCATCTATTGGGCCTTGGTCATTTTGCGCGGAACGCGCGCCATGCAAGTTGCCATCGGCTTGTGTCTCGTCTTCGTAGGCTACCTCTTCGCCCGCCGTGTCGGCTTGGTGACCGTCACTACGATTCTAGATTCGGTGCTCGCCTATCTCGCAGTCATCGTCGTCATCATCTTCCAATCCGACATCCGACGCGCGCTCGCCCGAATGGGAAGACGGCCACTCCTCCGTGGCCAACGCACGGCCAAAGAAACGCAAACCATGGAGGAAGTGATCAAGGCGGCGGGCACGCTCGCGCAGAAGCGTATCGGCGCGCTGGTCGCGTTCGAGCGGAGCGCGTCGCTGGACGAATTCATCGAGCGCGGGACCGAGGTCGACGCAGCTGTCAGTAAGGAGCTCCTGCACAGTATTTTCGTGCCCAGCTTCGAGAACCCCATGCACGACGGCGCTGTCGTGGTTCGCGAGGGGCGCATCTGGCAGGCCGGCGTCTTCCTGCCGATGGCGGGCTCTGCCGGTGGCGACCGCTCGCTCGGCGCGCGTCATCGCGCCGGCATCGGCATCACGGAAGAGACCGACGCGGTGGTCATCGTCGTCAGCGAGGAGCGCGG
>JBGUEF010000530.1:0-2277 GCA_041821485.1 Deltaproteobacteria bacterium | reverse complement strand
ATTGTGGGATCGTTCGAAGCGCGATCCAGCTCGCGGCGATGACCATGACCGTCATGACGGCAAGGACGATCCAGGAAACATCGGCTTCGAAGATGTAGACCAGCAGGTATCCGATGAGGAGGAGCTGGACGACCATGCGTGCCAATGCAGCGAGACTGTGCCCGGCCCCGGCGGACCACCTCCAGAGGATGAACACCACGAACATCGCGGGGATTCCAGTCAAGGCGAGGTTGAGAATCGGGATAGTTTGCACGCCTAGCCTCCGTTCTGCTCTACCAAGTAGTCGATGATGAGCGGTGCGTGATCCGAGAAGCATGGCTCGCGGGTGATTGACGCGGACGAGATGCGGGCGCGAAGTCCTGGCGTGACGACCTGGTAGTCTAGCCGCCAGCCGACGTTGCGTTCACGGGTGGTGGGATGGCGAGTCGACCACCAGGTGTACTGGCCCGGTTCCTTGTTGATTTGTCGGAAGGCGTCGACGAACCCGAGGGGGCCGAAGACCTGGTCGAGCCATGCGCGCTCCTCGGGAAGGAAGCCGGAGTTCTTTCGGTTCGACTTGTAGTTCGTGAGGTCGATTTCCTTGTGCGCGATGTTCCAGTCGCCACAGATGATGTAGTCGCGCCCGGTTGCGGCAAGGCTGGCGAGGTGAGCCGAGAACTCCTCGATGAAACGAAACTTCGCGGCGAGGCGTACTTTGCTGCTGGTGCCGGCGGGTACGTACAGCGACGCGATGCTCAGGTTGCCCAGGCGCGCTTCGATGTAGCGGCCCTCCGGATCAAACTCGGGGGAGCCGAAGCCGTGGATCACCTCGTCGGGCTCCTCCCGCGTGAAGACGGCGACCCCGCTATGCCCTTTGCGCTCTCCCGGCTCGTAGAAACAGTGATACCCGGCCGGTGTGCTCTCGGCGTCGGAGAGTTGCTCCGGTCGTACCTTGATCTCCTGCAGGCAAACGAAGTCTGCGTCCTGGCCCGGGAGCCAGTCGTAGAAACCCTTGCGCACAGCAGCGCGGAGTCCGTTGGCGTTCAGGCTGAGCACGCGCATCGAAACGACCGAACGCTAGCACGGCGGCGGGCGCCGGCAGGCATCGGAGATCCGACGCTCGGGGCTCCGGCAACTGCTTGAAAACACAGGTCCTGCGCCCGGCACGCCGCCCGCATCGCCACTTCACAGGCCCTTCCGTGCCGGTTATATTTTGGTATGAAAATCGCTGTTTCGGTGCCTGATGAGGTGTTTGAGCGGGCGGAGGCGCCCGGGAACGTGGTGCTGGGGCGCTGAGGCTGATGCCGAACAGGTTCCGATATGCTTGGGTTCTGCTTCTGGTGGCCGTCGCGGCGAGCGGTTGTCGCGGCGAGGCGCAGCCAGCCACGGCGTCGAACGCTCCGCCGGTAACCCGCACGCCGATTCATCCAAGCAAGACTCAACTCGTCACGGTTGTCACCGGTGATTGGGATCGCTTTCAAGCGCCGCTGCGGCGCTATGAGCGCTTGCCGGGGCAACCGTGGAAGCCGGTGGGCGAGCCAATCGACGTTGTGCTGGGGCGCGAAGGGTATGGCTGGGGTCGGGGGATCCACGGCGGCGGGGCGCCGGCGAATCGGCCTGGTCCGGTCAAGCGGGAAGGCGACGGTCGCTCGCCGGCGGGGGTTTTCGACATTGGGATGGCGTACGGCTACGAGCCTGTGCGCGAGGAACTGTCCCTAGCCTACGCTCAAGCGACGCCCGAGCTCCGCTGCGTGGACGACCCGAAGTCACGTCACTACAACCGGATCGTGTCCACCGCGAACACCGCGGTCGATTGGCAGAGCGCCGAGTACATGCGCCGCCAAGACGAGCTCTACGCCATCGCGATTGTCGTCGAACACAACACCCAGCAACCCGAGCCTGGCGCAGGGAGCTGCATCTTCATCCACGTCTGGAGGGGCCCGGACAGCGGCATGACCGGATGCACCGCGATGCCGATGGACATCTTGGAAGCCTTCGCGAGTTGGCTGCAGCCCGGCGGCGCCGTGCTCGTCGCCCTCCCCCAAAGCGAATACGACGCGCTCCGGCATCCTTGGGAGCTTCCGTAGGCCGAGCCCGCAAACGGGATCAGAGCCAGCCGACCTCTTCAGCGGTGAGGCCATCCTCTTTGAGGAGCCTGTAGTTGAACCGGTAGAGCTCGTCGCCGTTCTTCCAGTCGGCGTTGGCCTCGTTGATGCGCTTCTGCGTTCGGTTGCTTCTTTCCTTGAGCGGTTTGCCTCGGCACGGGTCGTCGATGCCTTGGATGACCCTGGCGCCCTC
>JBGUEF010000529.1:0-2279 GCA_041821485.1 Deltaproteobacteria bacterium | reverse complement strand
GTGAGCCCGAAGAGAAAGAAGTTCTCCGCTCCCACGGCATCGCGGATCTCGACGTTCGCACCATCCAGGGTGCCGATCGTGAGCGCACCGTTCATCGAGAACTTCATGTTGCCCGTCCCAGAGGCTTCCTTGCCGGCGGTCGATATCTGTTCGGAAAGGTCGGCGCAGGGATAAACGAGCTGGGCCGTTTTGACGTTGTAGTTCGGGATGAACACAACCTTCAGCTTGTCCGAGATGTCCGGGTCGGAATTCACGACGTCGCCCACCGAGTTGATCAACTTGATGATGAGCTTGGCCATCGCGTAACCGGGCGCTGCCTTGCCGCCGAAGATGAAGGTTCGAGGCGCGGTCTCGAGGCCCGGGTTTTCCTTCAGCTGCCGATACAGGTCCACGATGTGCAGTGCTGCCAGGTGCTGACGCTTGTACTCGTGAATGCGCTTGACCTGCACGTCGAACATCGAATCGAGATTCGCCTCGACATTCATGAGCTTCCGGGCCTCCTCGACGGCAGCGCGCTTGCGCGCGGTCTTGACGGCCCGCCACTGCGTTTGAAAAAGGCCGTCATCCGCGAACCCCTCCAGCTTGCGCAGTTGGTCCAGATCGGTGATCCACGCGTCGCCAATGTGCGCGGTGATCAGCTCCGCGAGCTCCGGATTGGCGAGTGCCACGAACCGGCGGGGAGTCACGCCGTTAGTCTTGTTGTTGAACTTGCCCGGATAGAACTCGTCGAAGTCCGGCATGATGCGGGTCTTCAACAACTCGGTGTGTAGAGCGGAGACTCCATTCACCGAGAAGCTGCCTACGGTGGCGAGATTGGCCATGCGCACAGAGCCGCCGCCGTGGTCATCGATCAACGACATTCGTTGTTGTCTCGCGTATTCGTCTGGGAAGCGTTCGCGTACGTCGCCCATGAAGCGAGCGTTGATCTCGTACACGATTTCCAGGTGACGCGGCAACAATCGCCCGAACATCGACAAAGGCCAGGTTTCGAGGGCCTCGGGGAGCAAGGTGTGATTCGTGTACGCGCAGGTCTCGGACGTGATTCGCCAGGCGTCTTCCCAGCTCATCCCATGCTCGTCGAGCAGCAGCCTCATGAGCTCGGGTATGGCGAGCGCCGGATGGGTGTCGTTGAGCTGAATGGCGAACCATTCATGGAGGTTGTCGGCCCGGCCGCCGCGAAGTTGGTGGAGCCGCAGCAGATCCTGAAGCGAGCAGGACACGAGAAAATACTGCTGCTGAAGCCTCAGTTCCTTGCCCTGGGCAGGTTCGTCATTCGGATAGAGCACCTTGGTGAGTGTCTCTGAGGCGACCTTGCGCTCCACCGCACCGTAGTAGTCGCCCACGTTGAAGCTTCCGAAGTCGAACGTTTCGGCTGCTTCCGCCGCCCAGAGGCGCAGCATGTTCATGTTGTTGACCTTGTAGCCGGGAACGGGCGTAGCGTAGGCAACCCCCTTGACCACGGTGTCCGGACGCCAGCGAACCCGGTAACGACCGTTCTCATCTTGATAGGACTCGGTGTGACCGCCGAACCCCACGGGGTAGTTGTACTCGGGGCGGACGATTTCCCAGGGGTTGCCCTGGCGCAGCCACTTGTCGGTACGCTCGATTTGCCAGCCGTCGTGAATTCGCTGTTCAAAGATGCCGAACTCGTATCGCAAGCCGTAACCCACTGCGGGAATCTGCAACGTGGACAGCGAGTCCATGAAGCAGGCGGCCAGACGACCCAAGCCGCCATTGCCTAGCCCCGGCTCACGCTCTTCGTCGATCAGCTCGTCGAGGTCCTGCCCGAGCGCTGCAACCGCCTCTGCAACCTGATCGCGAATGCCGAGGTTCAGCAGAGCATTGCCTAGGGAAGGCCCCAGCAAGTACTCCGCCGACAGATAACAAACCACGCGCGTCGGCTGCGCCAGCAAGGACCTGGCCGTGCTCAGCCAGCGCTGCATCAGACGGTCCCGCACCGTGTAGGCGACCGCCAGGTAATAGTCCGACCGGGTCGCCAGTGCGGGGACGTTGCCGCAGCGATAGAAAAGGTTTTCCTGGATAGCCCGGCGCAGCGTTTCGACGCCAACCCCGGTTCGGTCGTCTTTAACGCCGAGCGCTTCAGTTTGTTTCGCCACCTATGCCTCCAGAGCGCTGATGAAAACGCGCCGCGAACAGGATTGCAAGGCCGAAGCTGGAATCGGGTCCTGGCCGTGAAGACTAGTTGCCGATTCGGGCGGTCATCCCAATCCAGAACCCGAAGAACCAGTCCTGGTTCAGTGACGGGACCGTGTTGCCGG
>JBGUEF010000528.1:0-2292 GCA_041821485.1 Deltaproteobacteria bacterium | reverse complement strand
CGGAAGAAGTCCACCTGCTCCGGGGTCAGCGAGATCGATGCGTCCGCGGTCACTTCCTCGAGCCCGAGCTTCTGCGGCTTCGTGAAGTGGTCGTCGTCGAGCCCGAAGGTGTCCTTCATCAAGGCATAGAGCCGCGGATTCGGGTGCTTGTAAGCCTCGGGCGCGCCCCACTTGAACGCCGAGCGATAGGAACGCTCGGGAAGAGCGCCCTCGAACCACTCCGGGGTGAACGAATCCTTGCGCGTCATGGTCTCTCTCTTTCGTCCGGTTTGACGGGCATGTCCCACGGGGTGCCGATCAACGCCAGCTTGAACCGCTGGAGTCTCGACGGCTGCACGCGATCAGGCCGTAACGGCAGCTCGAACTCCTCCATGAGCCCCGAGTCGAGCCCCTCGATGAGCTCGATCGCGCCGTAGGGGCGAAGCAGATCGTCGACCGTTCTGCGATCCGGTTCGTTGAGATTTCGATACTCGTTTTGCAACACTTCGAGACAGTACACGCGGTAGTGCACGACCTTGAGGTTCTCATAGGTCACGCCGTGCGCCTGGTGGTCGAAGCGCGGCTGCCCCGCGGCCCATGCGCGCGCGCTGCCGAGAAGGAACGGCCAGTAGTTCTGCATGATGTCGCGGAGGAAGTACTCCCAGCCAGGATGGGAGAAGTCGCTCGGGATCGGCTCTCGGCCAAGGCGATGAGCGCGCGCGTTCCAGACTCGGCCGACCCAGGCGTACACTGCAGGTGCGCGCTCTTCCATGACGCGGCTCGGCACGGGGTCCTGGGCGTAGTGACGGAACATCGGCCCGAACAAACCGATGTCGACCAGCGTCGGGTGGCTTCCAAGCAAGTAGGGCTGGTCTTCGAGAAGCGTGCTCATCGCATCGAGGAGGTCGAGGTACTGCTGCCGGATGTGCGGCTCGGTTTCCGCGCTCAGGCCATCGCCCTTGAGATAGGTTGCGATTTGACGGCGTCCGAAGTACCAGCCCGCAAGCCAGTTCGGCGCCGGAAAATCGTTCAGCACCTCGTGGCCGATCTGCCTCATGAGTAGCCTGCGCGACTCCCGGGGCTGCCAGCGCCAATAGAGCGATGCTCGCCAGCACCATTCGTCGGCGTAGTCCTCGACCAGCTTCGACATGAAGCGAAGAACAGGGTCTTTGAGGATTACCGGAGGCTCTGGGTAGTGAGACTCCAGCCATTCGATCATCGGCGTCGTATCTTTGAGCCATTGCCCGTCGGCAAGGCGGAGGACGGGCACCTTCATCAGGCCGGTTGCGGGAAGGATTTCGTCCCGCATGACCTTCATGCCGACGACCCGTCGCTCGAAGGGAATCTCCTTGTAGCGAAGGTAGGCCTCCATCTTGCCGCTGAAGTACGACATGGCCGCGACGTAGGCGGTGATCGGTTCCCAATCGGGATGTCGTGACTGCGGCATTCCGGTTCCTTCGGCGTTTTCCGATCAGAAATCGGCGCAGCGCACGATACCATGTTACGGAAGCCGCCGAAGCCCATATGAGCAACCGAGCAGTAGGGAGTTTCGGATGAACGCAAGGGAAGTCGCCTTGATCACCGGTGCATCGATGGGCATCGGCGAGGAGCTCGCAAAGATCTTCGCGGCGGACGGTCGTGACCTGGTGCTGGTGGCGCGGAGCGAAGGGAAGCTTCGGAGCCTCGGGCGCGAGCTCGAAGACGCGTATGGCATCACGGCCCACGTGATGCCTGCCGACCTGACGGACCCCTCCGCGCCGGCTGATATCTTCGCGGCAATCGAGGCCAAGGGCCTGAAGCTGGACTACCTCGTCAATAACGCTGGCTTCGGGGCCAAAGGTGCCTTTGCTGAGCTCCCGCTTCAGTCTCAAACTGACATGCTGAAGGTCAACATCGACGCTGTGGTGGCTCTCACCCACCTCGCCTTGCAAGGGATGCTCGCACGGAAGAAGGGGCGGATCTTGAACATCGCGTCGGTCGCCGCGTTCCAACCCGGACCTGACATGACCATGTACTACGCCACCAAGGCGTTTGTGCTGATGTTCTCCGAAGGGGTTGCCGAAGAAGTCAAAGACTCGGGGGTCACCGTGACGGCGCATTGTCCTGGCGCCACGGCAACCAACTTCGGCGAAACCGCGCGCAACACCACGAGCCTCTATTTCAAGCTAGGCACCGTGCCGGCAGACAAGGTCGCCAGACACGCATACCGCTCCATGATGAAGGGAAAAGTCGTCGCGATTGAGGGCTTGATGAATTGGCTGGGAGCGTTCAGTGTCCGGTTCGGATCGCGGGCCTTGGTCCGAAAAGTCACCC
>JBGUEF010000527.1:0-2292 GCA_041821485.1 Deltaproteobacteria bacterium | reverse complement strand
CTCGAAGCCTCCGTGCGCGACGACATCGCCGCCCCCCGCGGCCCCCTTCGCATCACCGCACCCCCGGGCCTCGCCTCCCACTACCTCGCCGTCATGACCAAAGACTTCCTCGCCCGCTTCCCCGAAGTCACCCTCGAGCTCGACCTCACCCACCGCATGGTCGACCTCATCGAAGAAAACATCGACGTCGCAATCCGCGTCACCGCCCCCCGCGACTCATCCCTAGTCGCCCGCCGAATCGCCCCCGCCCCCATCATCGCGGTCGCCGCCCCTTCGTACTTGCGCCAAAGAGGCACCCCGAAAAAGCCCGCCGATCTACGCGACCACGACTGCCTAGTCGACACAAACTTCCGAGATCAACAACGCTGGCGATTCCAAAGCCGCACCGGCGACAAGATCGAAACCGTCACAGTCGCCGGCCCCCTCCGCATCAACAACCCCGACGCAGTCCGCGAGATGGCCGAAGCCGGCCTGGGCATCGCCCTCGTCCCCGACTTCGTCGCAAAAGAAGCGCTCGCCGCAGGAACCTTATGCGAAGTCCTCAAGGGCAGGGTGGCCCTCCACTGGTCCATCCTCGCCGTCTACCCACGCCGCCGCTACTTGCCCCTACGCGTGCGCGCGTACGTAGATCACTTGGTCGAGGGCATCGGCGCGTAAGCTTCAGCAACCAAGCCCGAAACGCAGCGAAAAGTACGGGCCGCGCCGCCACCAACCCTTCCGCCTCGCCCCATTCACGCCACATCCACGTCAATATCAGTCGGCCGCCCGTTCTCATCCCCCAGCTCACGGAGCCAGCCCCGCATCACCGCGCGCCCCTTCGAGCGCTCATCCGCCATCTTCGAGACCAGCAGCATCGCCCAAGGCGGCACCGGACTCTCCTCGCTCTCCCAGCGTTGCACCGTTCGCCGATCCACTTGCAGCAAATCGGCCACCGCCTGCATGCTCATTTCACAGAACTTCCGGCAGAAGCGAAACGACTCCGGCCCAAGCAGCCTCCGCGCAAAGATGCTCTGCACGATCTTCGCCTCGAACACCCCCAGGTCATCGAAATGGATGAGCGGCCCCAGCTCCGGCCGCTTCTTACTCACCGAGCACGGAACCCGCCCGCGAAACCGCCGTCCATCCAACTTCCTCTCGAGTTCTGTCGTTCGCATGGTCAGTACACCGTAATAATCAGGAGCCCGTCCTCGATGATGAGCGCGAGTTCGAGGTCGTCGCCGTCCAAGTCTGGTCCAGCGACCGTCCAATCCGAGGCCCGGCCCAGCCCGCTTGCGCGGATGCCCTTGGCGTTGACGAGCGCACGCCTGATGTCTCCACGGGTCGCCCCGCACTCCGCAGCCTCTCGATCCGCATGAGCTGTGAGCCGAATCCGATTGGCCTTCGCAAGACCCCGAATCGCCCGAAGTGCCCCCTCTGGATCCATCTACCCACGATTAGGACAATTTGTCCTAATCCCGCCGTTTGTCAATCTTGGCGATGCTGCTGTCTCGAACGGCCTTTGTGGATGCTTCTTACGCATACCGGCTCATCGACCAATCGCGACACGGATTGCGGGAAAAACAACGCAGAAACAGCTGACCGCATCGAGCCTAGGGCGCCGGCCTGGCCAGGCTGATCTCCTCGTTTTCTCGCGCGAAGGCCCCTGACAAGTAGTCGCACCAGCGGGCCCGATCGGCGGGGTCTTCTTCGAACTGGCAAGCGAGAAAGCTGCGAACCGCCATGAGCGTGAGTTGCTGCTGGCGGAGCGGATTCATCGCGGACGAGACCTCGTTCTCACAGACGACGGGATCGACCTTCTGAACGTAGCCCTCCTCGATTCCGCCGAGCTCGTCGTACCAGGGCTCCTCGGACTTCCTGTTCTTGTCGATGGTGTCCATCGCAAGATCGCAGGCCAGCGAATCGGGTTGATCGAACCAGCGGATCCACTTGCCCTCTTCGGCAAAGCCGAGATGCGAGCCTCGTTCGAAGGTGACGAGGACCGCATCGTCGACCTTGTCGCGAAGAGACAGGAAGTTGGCCTCGTACCCCACGAACGCATCCTCCGTTGCAGCGATCGCCATGAACGGAATCACGCGCGTGTTGAGGAACTTGCGGGTGAAGACCTCGGTCGGTCCGGCAAGCGAGATCACGGCCTTGATGCGCGGCTCCTGCAGGGTCGGGTGAAAACCCAGCAGAAGCGTATTGAGCGCTCCGAGCGAATAGCCGATGGCCGCGATGCGCTCGCCGTCGATCCTGTTGTAGAGCACGTCGGACTCGTCTTGGCTGCGTGCGAGCAGCGCGTCGATGAGCAAC
>JBGUEF010000526.1:0-2299 GCA_041821485.1 Deltaproteobacteria bacterium | reverse complement strand
GGCTGCCTCGCGGGCGGGTCATGAAGTACTTCGCGGCTTCGACGCTCGAGATCCGCTCGGCCACCCCATTGATCTCGATCTGCCTCTCGAGATCTGGCCACCAGAACAGCAGCGCTACCCGTTTGTCGTTCCCGATGTGCACGGCTTTGCGGCTCTCGAGATTGGTGAAGAACACGAACCCATCGCGATCGAAGAACTTCAGGAGCACCGTTCGAGCTGCTGGCGCCCCATCGCGGTCAACGGTCGCCAGCGTCATGGCATTGGGCTCGACGTCGATGCGAGCGCAGGCGTCTTCGAACCACTGCTGGAACTGCGCGACCGGATCCGCGTCGAGATGCTCTCGCTCGAGGGGAGCGCGGACGTACTCCCGGCGCGACTGATCGATAGAGCCGTCGTCAGACATGAGGGGCCCGTGAGAAGGCTTGCGTGGCCCGATCCGCGAACCGTGCGAGTGCCTTCGGATCGCGATTGTCGAGCGAGTTGACGTCGTGGAAGCCAGGTAGCCGCTGCCAGAAGTGGATCACTGCAACGAGAGAGTACGCCTCACCCGGCGTATCGCAATGAGTGAGATTGGCGCTAGCCGTTCACTCGCATGTGACTTCGCTTTGCGTCCAAAAGCCGGCCCGAATGGGGAGCCTGAAGGTGTTGGTCGCCGCAGCGCCGAAGTCCAAGCGGAACTGAACGGACAAGCCACTGCACAATGCCGGTGCAGTTGCATCGCAATTCGGCTAAGGATTGGGCACAGTGGTGCTCCCGAAAATCATTCACCAGACCTGGAAGGATGAGAAGGTTCCTCCGTCTCTCGCCCCATACCAGGAGAGCTGGAAGCGCCTCAATCCGGACTGGGAGTACCGGCTCTGGACCGACGCGGACAACGATGCGCTGGTTCTCGATGAGTTCCCGTCGCTCCTCGATCTCTATCGCTCCCTACCTCGGCCGATTCATCGAGCGGATTTTGCCCGCTTGCTCTATCTCTGGCGCTTCGGAGGTCTCTACGTCGACCTCGACATCGAGGCGCTGAAGCCCGCCGACGCGATCCTCGACGGCCGGAGTTGTCTGCTGGGCTGCGAACCCGAGCTCCACGCGCGGCGACTCCGCGGCGTTGACCGCGTCGTTTGTAACGCCGCCATGGCGTCTGAGCCGGAGCACCCGTTCTGGGAGCAGATGATCGAAGAGATTCGTCAGCGTTCGACGCAGGGTCGCGAGGACCCGGTTTGGATGACCGGGCCGCTCTGCTTGCAGGCGGCGTTCGAGGCGCATGGCGAGCGGCTCGGCGTGGAGCTCTGGGACCCCGACGTGTTCTTTCCGCTGCCCGACCTCGGGAGCCGATCTCTTCGACTGAGTCGGCCCGAACGCCGACACTTCGAGCGCATGATGAGCTCGGGTTGCTACCCGCAGCAGAGCATTGGCGTGCACCATTGGGCCCACACTTGGATCCCAATGAACCCCGCGAGGCAGACCGTGCAGAGGGTCGGGCGGATCCTGGGCGGCGCCAGGTCCGTCGTGCAAGGCGAAGTGACCGCGGATGAACTCTCCCGGCCGGGCCGGTACGGCGTGGACTTTCCCGAAGACGAGTTCTCGCCCCGAGAAGAGCGACGTGCGGACTACACGGGGACACGCGATCACGGTTACGCGGTGGCCGGTCGCTCGACGTTGGCGATCGGCGTTCTGATTCACAATCGAATCGACCTTGCCCGTCTGCTTCGGGCAAGGCTCGATGCCTTCGTGGGGATTTTCAAAGAGGCGCGCATCTACATCATTGGAGAGGACTCCACCGATGGCACCGAGGAGGTCATACGAGAGTGGAGCCGCGACTCGCCTGAGGTCGTCCGCTGCGTTCCGCCGGTGGTGACCTCGGCGCGCGGGGTGGCCCGAATCGCTGCCCTGCGCAACGCCGTGCTAGAGGCGATCGAAGCAGATTCTCCGACTCACTTCGTTGCGATGCTCGATGGCGACCTCGAGGGTCCGATCAGCCTCGACGGCGTCGCGCATACGCTTGCAGTGTTCGATCGAGACCGCGAGCTCTCCGCCGTCGCCGCGTTCGGAGTCAACAACTGGGTCGGCCTCGACACATCCCTTCCTTTCCTCGGCTACACCTACTACGACCCTCTCGCCTTTCGAGAGCATCGTTGGGAGCGCACCGAGTCGGACCCGAGGATTCGCTGGAGGCCCAAGGCACTCGCCCCGTTCTTCTGGGTCGTCACCCACCAAACGGCCCGGAACCACAGTGTCAGCGGCTTGCGTGTCCTCTCAAAGATGGTTCCCGCGGTCACCGATGCCTTGTAGTCGCACTGGGCGC
>JBGUEF010000525.1:0-2301 GCA_041821485.1 Deltaproteobacteria bacterium | reverse complement strand
CGATACGTTTGGCGGAGAAGCACATACGCCCGCCCTCACGGAGCTCGCAGAGCAGGGTATCCGCTACAACGCTTTCCACACGACCTCGATCTGTTCCCCGACTCGCGCTGCGCTACTGACGGGTCGCAACCACACGCGGGTCGGCGCAGGCACCATCGCCGAGCGCGCAGTGGCATTCGACGGATACACCGGCATCATCCCGAAGACGGCGGCGACCTTTCCGGAGGTGCTCAAGGAGTATGGATACAAGACCTCCGCCTTCGGCAAGTGGCACAACACGCCTGCGAACGAGACGACCGCAATGGGTCCGAAAGATCGCTGGCCCACGGGCTACGGCTTCGAGTACTTCTACGGCTTTTTGGCGGGTGAAACCTCGCAGTACGAGCCGCGCCTCTACGAAAACGAGCGGGCCATCGAACCTCCGACGGACGACCCCAGCTATCATCTGACTCAGGACATGAAGGAGCGCGCGCTAGCGTGGATCGACCAGCATCAAGCGTTCTCGCCCGACAAGCCCTTTCTCATGTATTGGGCGCCCGGCGCCGTTCACGGGCCACACCAGGTGTTCAAGGAATGGGCCGACAAGTACAAGGGCAAGTTCGACGACGGCTGGGATGCCTATCGAGAGCGCGTCTACCGGCGCCAGCTCGAGATGGGAACCATTCCCCCGGGGACCAAACTCACTGAACGTGACGCGACCTTGGCGTCCTGGGACGACGTCCCGAAGAGTGAGAGGGCATTTCAGGCGCGGCTGATGGAGGTGTTCGCCGGCTTCGTAGAACACACCGACGCGCAGATTGGCGAGCTGTTGAAGGGCCTCGACTCACGTGGCCTGCGGGACAACACACTCGTCATCTACGTCGTGGGTGACAATGGCTCGAGCGCGGAAGGTCAGGCAGGGACCGTCAGTGAGCTGCTCGCACAGAACCAGATACCCAACACCGTCGCACAGCAGCTCTCTGCTCTCGATGAGCTTGGGGGCCTCGGTGCGCTCGGAACGGAGAAGGTCGACAGCATGTATCATGCGGGCTGGGCCTGGGCTGGCGACACGCCGTTTCGGAGCACCAAGCTCGTCGCTGCGCATTTCGGTGGCACGCGAAACCCGATGGTGATTTCCTGGCCGAAGTCGATCAAACCGGACGAAACGATGCGGTCGCAGTTCCATCATGTGGTCGACATCGCACCGACGATTTATGAAATCTTGGGAATCCCGCATCCGGAGCTCGTCCACGGCTACGAACAGATGCCGATGGATGGCATCAGTTTGGCGTATACGTTTGCGGACGCCGATGCGCCTGGACGCAAGCAGACCCAGTTCTTCGACAACAACGGCAGTCGTGGTGTCTATCATGACGGCTGGTTTGCCAGCACGTTTGGGCCTTTCGTGCCCTGGAACGCGGCCGATTCGAGCGGGCTGACGAACTGGGATCCCGACGCCGACGTCTGGCAGCTCTACGACCTCAGGACGGACTTTTCTCAGGCAAGCGACCTTTCGCGGGAGCGGCCGGAGAAGTTGGCTGAAATGAAGGCGCTCTTTCTCGAGGTTGCCGAAGACAACAAGGACTTCCCGATCGGGGCGGGCAATTGGCTTCGGCTGCATCCCGAGGACGTCATCAAGCCGCCGTACACGGAGTGGACGTTCCGTCAGAACACGCGCCGGATGCCCGAGTTCACGGCGCCGGGCCTCGGCAAGCAGAGCAGCAAGGCTACGATCCAGCTCGAGGTGGGCAGCCGAGCAAGCGGCGTCATCTATGCGCTTGGAGGCGCGGGTGGTGGTCTCACGCTCTACATGGACCGTGGTCATCTCGTCTACGAGTACAACATGATGATCATCGAACGGTACCGAACGAAGAGCGCCAAGGCTCTCGCACCGGGGGCGCATACAATCGAAGTCATCACGGACATTGCCGGACCGGGAAAGCCGGGCACCGTTCAACTGATCATCGACGGCGCGCCGGTAGCCACCGCGAAGTTGCGCCGCACCGTTCCGCTCGCGTTCACCGCCAGCGAGACGTTCGACGTTGGCGTCGATCTGGGTTCGCCCGTATCACCGCAGTACGCGGAGCGACGCCCCTTCGCGCTCGACGGGAAGATTCACGAAGTCAGAGTCACACTCAACTAGGTGGCTGACGGCATTCGGCTCTTGCCCTGAGCTCCGTTCGGCTTCCCAGCGGATAGGCGAAACAAAGGCTTCCGGGGCATCTTGCCGAGGAGCAGGAGGCGCACAGATCGGCTTACCCGCGTGCCTTCATTCTTCCTACGCCCTCCCCTCCGCCCGGCTCCGTTGCCTGTCCTCGAGGG
>JBGUEF010000524.1:0-2316 GCA_041821485.1 Deltaproteobacteria bacterium | reverse complement strand
CCGGCCAGCGCGGCGCCGATGAGCCTCAGCTCCATTGGCGCCGCATCCGGGAGGTCGGCGCTGCGCAGGGCGTAACCGTCCATCGCGGAGTTGTCATGCGCCGGCACGTTGATTGTCGAGCTGACATCGCCTGCCAGCACTCGTCCAAGTGCTTGCCGGATCGGCAACTGTTCAGAATCGGTGACGGGTGCGACCGCTGCAAGCACGCGACCGAGGGCCTCGCTCAACGGCAACGCCGGACCGTCGTGGCCGCAACCGGCTTTGTCTCTAGTCGTCATTCGCTGGCATTCCGTTGCTTCATGCGTGCTTCCAACACGTCCCGGTCCTCAGGCCGGTTGATATTGAGGAAATTGTCGGGGCTGTCGCTGAAATCCACAAGCTGCATATGCTGCTGCCCGTACCAGCGGTCGATTTTGCGCCCGCCTGATTCCAGGAAGGTGTCGAGACCCTCGAGCAGGCTGCGGCGGATCAACGCGAACACCGGCTGAATACGATCACCGTCGTGGGCCACGGCAAGATCGGTGCGCTCGTCGTCCTCGCAAGCCGAGGCCAGACGGCTCACACAGTCAGCGGCCAACAGCGGCGAATCACAGGGCACAATCGCCACCCAGTTGGTGCCTGCAGCTGCCAGGCCGCTGGCAATTCCGGCGAGCGGCCCGAGGAAATCTCGGCTGGCGTCGGTGACGACCGGGCAGCCGAAGGCGCCGTACGCATCGAGGTTGCGGTTCGCGTTGATGATGACCTGCTCAACCTGTGGCGCCAGCGTCTCCAGCACGTGGCTGATCATCGGCCGGCCGGACACTTCAATCAGACCTTTGTCGCGCCCGTCCCACCGGGTCGCGCGACCGCCCGCCAGCACTACTCCGGTGATGTCGTGCGGTCTCATGGAAGCTCATTCCTCGGTGGCTTCGAGTGCGTCAGGAAAGAACAGTTGCTGACCTTCCACTCGGTAGGCCGCTATCAGTTGCTGGCCGCGCTCGGACACGAGCCAGTCGATGAACTGCTGACCCTCCGGTGCTTTGATGTGGGGATACTTCTGCGGGTTGACCAGAATCACCGAGTACGGATTCAATAGTAGCGGATCACCCTCGACGAGGAGCTCGAGGCCGCGTTTGTTGCCAAACGTGACCCAGCTCGCGCGATCCGAGAGGCAATACGCATCCATTTCACTGGCGACGTTTAGTGTCGCGCCCTGACCCGAACCGGACTCGCGATACCAGTCGCCGTCGTCGTCTCCGGGCTGTAAACCGAGCGCTCCCCATAGACTGAGCTCTCTCTTGTGCGTGCCGCTGTCATCGCCTCGGGAGACGAAAGGCGCACGACTGGAACGAACGCGCCCGAGCGCGGCAGCCACATCGGTGACGCCCTTGATGCCTGCCGGATCAGATGCCGGGCCCACGATGATGAAGTCGTTGTGCATCACCGAGATGCGCTCGACGCCATAGCCTTCCTCGACGAACAGCTCTTCCGAAGGCCGGTGATGCACCAGGACCACATCCGCATCGCCTTTCATCGCCATGCGCATGGCCTGCCCGGTGCCCACAGCCACCACGCGAACCCCTATGCCGCTTTCACCTTTGAAGATCGGCAACAGGTACCCAAGCAGGCCGGAATTCTCAGTCGAGGTCGTCGACGCGAGCGTGATGGTCGTCCCTTTCGGCGAGGAAAGGAGCGCATAGGACCCGAGCGCTGCAAGGCCTGCCAGCACGATCGCGCCAGTCAAGAGTTTCTTCTGGGGTGTCTCCATTCTTATTCCACCAACTCCCCTGCAATGAATCGCGCCGCCAGCGGATCCGATGGCCCACTCATGAACTGCTCTGCCGGCGCCTGCTCGAGTAGACGGCCATGATTGAGAAACAAGACTTCATCGGCCAGGCGCCGTGCCTGCGCGATATTGTGCGTCGCCATGATGACTTTTTTGCCGGCCTCGGCAAACGAACGGATCAGGTCCTCGACTCGCCTCGTCGCGGCTGGGTCCAGGTTGGCGGTGGGTTCGTCCAAGAGCAGCACCTCGGGATTCAGCGCCCAGGCGCGCGCGATGGTCAGGCTCTGCTGCTCCCCACCCGACAATTTGCGCGCTGGCATGTCGGCGATGTCGGCAAGGCCGGCCCATTCGAGGGACTCCTCGATGACGCGCGCACGATCCGCCGACGAGGCACCGCGTAGCTTGAGGACATGGTCGACGTTCTCCGCGGCCGAGCGACGCAGCAACACCGGCCGCTGAAAGACCATGGCTTGCTTCTGCTTCGCGTCCTGAACATCGGCATCGCCCCAGCGAATCGAACCGGAGCTCAAGGGCCACAAGCCATGGCACAG
>JBGUEF010000523.1:0-2341 GCA_041821485.1 Deltaproteobacteria bacterium | reverse complement strand
CGATCAGCCATCAGAACCTCCGCCACTGATCGCGAGGCCACCCGCCGAAATAGGGGACGAGACGGGCGAAGTCGGGCTTCCCGGGGGCTTCTTCATCGAGTTCGGAGACAAGAACGATTGGATTCAATTCAAGGCCGGCGAGTGGCTGAAGGGCGAGCTCAAGTGGATGCGCCAAAAGGAGGCGCAGTTCAGAAGCAAGAAGCTCAAGCTCATGACATTCAATTGGAAGGACATCGTCCAACTCCAAGCACGCAAGACCAAGACGTTCGTGTTCGAGGGGAAAGTCGTAGAGACGGGAAGAGCCATGGTGACTCGGGAGGACGTCATCATTGAGACCACCGACGGCGTGAAGGTCTATCCTCGCGACCAGCTCGTCTCGATCCTCCGCGGAGAGCCGAGGGAGCGCAACTATTGGTCGACCCGCATCCGAGCCGGGCTTTCCGGCGCGGCCGGCAACAGCCGCAACCTCTCACTCAACGCCTTCTGGAGCTTGATGCGTGCCGACCAGCGAACGCGCTCCTTGGTCAGCTACGAAGGCGCGTTCGGTTACGCAGCGAAGGAAGAAACCGTCAATCGACACATCGGAGACGCCGAGGCAACGGTCTACGTAACGAGGCGCCTCTACGTGAACGCCTTGGTCGCACAGTTTCTCAACGACAGGTTCCAAAACCTCAGGCTCCGCGCCACGCCTTCCGCGGGTGTTGGCGTCCACCTCTTTGATACCCGCAAAGTCGAGTGGAATCTAGATGGCGGACCTGGTTATCAGTATACGAACCAGCTCAGCGCCGAGGCGGGCAGCACGAACCCGGCGCACGATGGCACGATCTCCGTGGGGAGCTTCTTCAAGTGGAAGTTCATCCCGGACAACAAGATCGAGCTCGAGTGGCGAAGCAATCTGGTTTACACGCAACCAGGACTCACGAACCACACAGGCAATGCAAGACTCAAGCTCAAGATCACGAGCGTGTTCCGGTTCACGACGGAGTTCACGTACCTGCGCACCGAGAGTCCTCCCCCGAGAGAGGACGGCACCAGGCCGAAGAGCGACGACTACCAGCTCGTGGTTGGGGTGTTGGTCAAGATCAACGAGTAGACGTGTCCTCGTCCCGCGTGGGCGGCTGCACGCATTTGCGACCCCCCTTCAGCTTCACGACGCCCCACTGATAGTCGATCTTGCCGGGCTTGATCTGGCTCACGCCCTGCAGCACCACCCGACCGAGCAAGCTGCTGACGCCGATCGAGGTCGCGGTGAGCTCGACAGGTTTCTTGCGTGCGGGAACGACCGCACCGATGCGAAGCTCACTGATGCCGAGGCAGGTTCGGGCGGCCATTTCCACGAGCGGGCGCCCTTTGAGTCGCACGATCCCCTTGGCATACGCGATCCGAATAGGCGTCGGAAGCGGTCGCGGCTTGAGCAGCGCGCCTTCGATGTCCTCGAAATAGATCACCGGTCCCGCATCCGCAGAGCCTCGGGCAACGCGCAGCGTGCCTCGGTCGATTCGAAACTGCACAGGCTTCGCGGTGAACCCGAGCGTGAGGATGACGTCTTTCAGCGTGATGGGACCTGCTCGGATGAGCCAATCACCGCCTTCGGGTGACTGCTCGGACGGCTCCTGGGGTGGATCCGAGGGTTGAGGGCCTCCAAAAGCATTCGCGATCGAGATTTTTCCGGTCTCGTCACGGTAGAGCGTGATCTCGACACCTTCGAGCTGCCCCCTTGGTACGCGAATGGCGCCCTGCCGCATGGCGCCTAGGTTGATCGCCGCACGTGCGTTCCGCGCGCGCAAGACGTTTCGCTTCTCTTTGTCGTCGATCGACAACTTGCTGGCGGACAGCCGCGCGATTCCACCCAACCCAAGTGACGGACGATCGACATCGCTGCTGCCCCCTAGACCCGCGTCTAGGGTGCCGGCATCGCCCGGGCCCGCATCCTCGACCCCTGCGTCCTGAACGCCTGCATCTTCAACCCCTCCGTCTACGAAAGGCCACCGGTCGAACGCGCCCCCGTCGACCCCCGCAGCTTGCTCGTCGAGCGCCTCAGGCGAATCGAAGATCCCCTCGCGAAAGGCCAACCACGCCAAGACGATGGCGGTGAGCAAGACCGATAGCGCCACGGACTTGCCCAATCCAATGGCGCGCGACGCGGCGACGCTCCTAGTTCTCTTCTCTTTCGCGATTGTACGCCTCCTTCACCTCGAGGTCCCTGCCTGCGCGATCGTAGACGCCATCGAGCGTGATTTGACCAATACGGGGACCATTCTCGGTCATGGTCACCCACGAGATATGGTCGACGTTCCCGGGGCCGTTCTTGTGAAAGGAAGCGCCCGCTGGGCCCATGGTG
>JBGUEF010000522.1:0-2346 GCA_041821485.1 Deltaproteobacteria bacterium | reverse complement strand
CTCGGCAAGGGCAGGGCGATACCCTGTCCCCAGTACGACCGCCGCGAAGTCCTCCCGCCTGCCGTCCACGAACACGACGCCCTCCTCGTGAAACGATTCGATGCCAGGCCGTACCGAGATCTTCTCCTTGCGAATGAGATCGATCGTCCCGATGTCGAGCAAGGGAATTCTCCCGTGCTCGCGGATCTGGACGTTCGGACCGTACGGCAGCCGCCGCAGGCCGACGTCCTCGATGTTCCCGACCGAGGCGGCGACGATCGGTTTCCCGAGAACGTCTGCCACCTTGGCCGGAAGGAAGCTCATCGCGATCCCCACACCCAGGATCGGGATGCCGAACACATCACGTGGCACCACGTTGACGGGTCCGCGGACTGCGAGGCTTGGCTCCGCACCCTGCTCGACGAGGTCGATCGCGATCTCGCATGCGGAGTTGCCGAAGCCCACCACCAGCACACGGGAGCCCGCGAACCTGGCGCCGCTCGAGTATTCGGAGCTATGCAGTAGCTCGCCTGCGTAGTCGTCCATGCCCGGCCACCGCGGACGCACGGGCCGACGTGTGTATCCGGTTGCGACCACGACGCGACGGGCGCGGAACACATCCATAGTCGTTTCGACGAGCCACAAATCGCCTTCGCGCCGCACCGACTTCACCGTCTGGCCGTAGCGCGGCTGCAGATCGAAGTGCTCGCGGTACGCCTCGAGGTAGTCGACAACCTGTTGGCGGCTGGGGTAGCGCGGATAGCTCTTAGGCATGGGAAACCCGGGAAGCCCCGACAGACCGCGCGAGGTATGAAGGTGCAGTCGCTCGTAGTGGTTGCGCCACGCGTGCCCAACGTGCTCGCGCTGCTCGAGCAGGACAGCGTCGATACCTCGGGTCTTGAGCGACGCGGCGACAGCTAGCCCGGCCGCGCTCGCGCCAACGACCACAACGTCGTGCACAGAGGAACGTTCCACATCGCCGAATGTACTGCGAAGCCGCCGCGCCTGGAAGGGGAGAGGATTCTACCGTTAGCCTCGGTCGGACATTTCCAGCGTCGCATCTTCACGTTGCTGTTCAGACCCGAGGGTCCAAGGCCTTCTGCAAAGCCTCTCTCACTTCGTCTTCTAGGTCGTCGATGCTGCGCAGCATCCAAGCGAGGTAGTCGGCTGCTTCCTCTGCCACCTTGGAAAGGAGGCTGTCTCGGTGTTTACCCTTGCGAAAAACCAACCCCTGCTCGGTTTCTCGGAACCACGTACTGAGGCCAGTCTCGAACGGCATGGTCTCGTCACAGTAGGCACTAAGGTCCTCCATGCTTTGCGGGATGTCGTAGCGCTCAAGTTGAGCCCAAAGCACTTCTGCCGTGATGCGGGTGTCGCCCAGCGCCGAGTGGGCGTCGGAGTGCTCCCGGTCAAGGTAGAACCGCGCCGCCGCTGCAAGGTCGCGAGGCTCCTCGCGGTGGAAGATGGCTTTCATGTCAATCGTGCGGCGTCCCTTGAGATCGAAGGCGACGCCGGCTCTCTTGAACTCAGCACGAAGCAACGGGATGTCGAAACGTCGGATGTTGAAGCCGGCCAGATCGCACCCTTCCAGAAGGTCGGCCAGGGAGCGAGCGACAGCCTCGAATTGGAGTTCGTCCGCTACGTCCTCGTCCCGGATACCGTGTACCGCCGTGGCCTCAGGAGGGATCGAAATGCCAGGATTGAAGCGACGCACCCTCTCGGAGATGTCACCCTCGGGGTTCATCTGGATGATGGCCATCTCGACGATGCGATCGCTCGTGATGTTGAGGCCGGTGGTCTCCAGGTCTATGAAGACCAGGGGACGGTCCAGCGCGATGGGGAGCTTCATGGAACCACCCAACCGTAGTTCGCTAGCGTGAGGGTCGCAATAGTTGGCCAACGATTGCCGTCGCCGCAGTTTCTCGGGGGTCCTGGGAGATTTCGCAACGTCTGCAAAGCCCGCATCTGTACGTCGTCAGAGTATTTCGGAGAAGAGGGCATGTTTGTTAAGAGACGGTTCATGGTTTTGGCCTAGGCCGCGTTGGCGGCCCGGTACTCCTTTTTGCGACGTTGCATCGTGAGCTGCTTGATCTTGTCCCTTTCGGACAGGACCTGGTGCTGCCGACCGTAGTAGACGTCGGCCGGGGTGCAGTTGTCGAGCGATTCGTGGTAGCGGCGGTGGTTGTAGTACGCGACGAAATCGCGCACCGCCGCCTCGAGCTCCCACGGGAAGTAGTAGTGCTCTAGCTTGACGACGTTTTTCATCGAGCGGTGGTAGCGTTCGATCTTCCCTTGCGTCTGCGGATGGTACGGGCGCCCTCGGGTGTGCGTCATGCCCTGCGCGTCGAGGTAGTCCCGCAGGTCCTT